>DOVA01000143.1 GCA_003520315.1 Rikenellaceae bacterium
AAGGCCTCCGCCAGGTTCGCTCTCTCACACACATCAATAATGACTCTCTACTATCTTCCTTATATATTGCGGAAGTTCGTCTTGCTTGATTTTTCTATCCTTTAAATATTTACGCAGAATTGGACGAATTTCCTTATCTGTGCGACCTTGTTTCCTATACCGAGATACAAAGGAATGGAGATTACGCCTCCTCAGCTCCAAGTCTGGATTCTTCTCAAATCTCTTTTTTGAACTGCGACCCATAGCGCATTTATGACTACAGCTCTGCCGATCATGTTTAGTAGTTACTGCAAAATGATGGCTACACACAGGACATATTTTAATCACATCGTCAAACCTCTTGCCGTCCAATAATTTAGCAATCTGCCTCGCATAGCTGTATATAAAATCTTGGTCTGTGTTATCCGATACAGAATACACACCATTTGTCCCTACTTTAACTTTAAATGCCATCGCTGCATCTAATGTAATCGATCTCCCTGGCTTATTTTGCATATCTTTAAAATCATCGATAAGGTCTTTCGCTTTTTCCTGGTAATCTTTCAATGTTTCCCTCACATGTTCCTCATCTGTATTTTCTGCACTATTATCTGGAAACAACACATAGCCGAGAGGCGCTGGATATGCCACCAGATAGTGATAGCCATAAAACAACTTCATAAGAGCCCTCTCTGACATACCATCAATATCTGCGCTCAGAATCTGCGTGCACCATTCTACCGCTTCTTTCTTACGTTTGGCCTCTGACAGCTTATCGTATCTGTCTCTACTTGGTTTCATTTTCATACTCATTCCTCCGTGTTCCTTTTGTATGGAGAAATAAGTATACGAACAATTGAAATAATGCAAGATAATTGTATACTCATATTTACTAATCATATCAGATAGTTATCACTTGACTATTATACATTAGTGTATTATATTAGTTGCAAATCGTACGAACAACCATATAATTCGGAGGATGATATGAAGAACTTACCAGATCAACCTGAAACATTTTCTACCGCTGACCTTGGCATCGCAGTGTTCCTTATTACTCTTGGCCATGAACTTGTACGCACAAATGTCATCGACCAGAGACGCCTTGTGTTTCACTTCAGGCGTAAGGACAACACAGACAGCCTTATTTCAAAGTATTTGACCGGTGATGCAAAAGCACCAGCAAAAAAACTCTTTGAGAACTACAGGTCACTGCGGGCGCTGGCATTCGCAGGGACAAACAACTTGAAATAATATTTTTGTAGGAGAAAAAGCGTATGGATGCAAGTATCGCAGCAAGAGTAGAAACAATTCCCCCGGAATTTCTACATTCACCAGAGCATCCCTTTACACCTTGTGACTTTGCTGAACAGGTGACACCTGAGACTCTGCCATTCTTGTTTATGCGACTGGTGAATGAAAGCCAAACTGAAGACTACCAGCTCAGAATTTTGGAGAAGGCTGCGAAAACCCTAAAGAGGCCACTGGCTGAGTTGTGGCGTGAGTTTCGGAAGCACCAAAAGAATGCTATCAATGAGCAACGAAAGTTTCGTTTTCTATCTGTCAGTGAAGTTTATTCCCAGTCTGGTTCAAATGACTGGTTGGTAAAACCATACTTGGATAAATGTTCTATGGCTATGTGTTATGGGCAATCAGGTACATTCAAATCTTTTCTTGCAATCGATATGGGTCTTTCCATAGCTTCAGGCACCAACTGGCATGGCAATCCTGTGGCACCGGGGACCGTTTTTTACATCTGCGGGGAAGGCCAGAAGGGTATAGCTCGCCGACTAAGAGCATGGGAGCTTCACCATGGGATATGTCTTGATAATGTACCTTTCTTTGTCTCAAATCGGCCAGCACAGTTTCTGAACGAGGAATCCCCAATAGCGGTGGTAGCGGCGGTTGATGAGCTTCGTGATCAGCACGGAAATCCGGTTCTGATAATCATTGACACTCTGAACAGAAACTTCGGGCCTGGTGACGAGAGCAATACCTCAGATATGACTATTTTTGTTAACACCATAGACTCTCTTTTGCGCTTTCCATATGCGTGTACAACTCTGATAATTCATCACACAGGGCATAAAGAGCAACACAGGGCAAGGGGTGCCTATGCACTGCACGCTGCTCTGGACTGGGAATACGTAGCGATTAGACATGAAACGATATCAGAGCTAATTAACGTGAAAGCAAAAGACGTAGAAAATCTCCCATCTGTATACCTCAAGCCAGAAAAAATAATCCTTGATTGGCTGGAAGATGATAGGAGTGCGATGACATCACTTGTACTTACGAGTACCACCGACAAGATCAAGAAAAACAAGCCGCTTACCAAAATGAACAAAGTTGCTTATGACATCCTTTTGGAAGGGATTAAAAATAACGGGGGAAAATCAATTCATACAGATGTCTGGCGAACGGCAGCATACCAGGCCGGTATATCAAAATCAGATAAGCCTGACACAAAGCAAAAAGCTTTTGCAAGAGCCAGAGATTATCTCCAGAAGGAAGGCTTAGTTGAGGTAAAGGATGATTGTTGGAGACCTACACCGGACACCGGACATACACAGGACAATTAAAGGACATTGTCCGGGACATCAAGACGGACAGACACGGACACCCCCCTATAGGGGTGTCCAGTTGTCCGGCTGTCTGGGAGGATAGAGAGTGTAATATGAATTTTTTGAAGCTGATTCAGGGAGACGGTTTATTATTAAGAAGGTAGTAGATATTGATGGCAACGAATAAGTGGGGGATGCTCACGGTGTGGGTAGTGTATGAAAACTAATTTTATGTACATCAGAAATATTCTTTATGAAGGTTACATTTTGGTTACATGGCGAGGGAAATCTTGAAGGATAAAGGGATACAGAGGGAATGGGGGATACACAATTAGTTGAGGTGAGGCATTTCTGAATGACGGGTTGGGTTAAAATAACGGATGCAGCTAAATATGCTGATGTATCCAAACGTACTGTTGAGGACTGGCTTAAACAGGGTCTGAAGTATAGTCGTTTGCCCAGTGGAACCCGACTGATTAAATTTGAGTGGATAGATGAATATCTGGAGAGTTTTATGGTGTCTGAGAATGAAATTGACATAGTTGTTGATGAAATTATGTCAGGACTGAAAAATTAATCCTTGACAAAGTAAACAATGTATACTTATAATACAGCCATGTCAAAACAGTGGACACCAGAAGAAATAAGGGAATTCAGAAAGCGGTTAAAGCTCTATCAGAAGGATTTCGCTGAACTGATAGGGGTGACAAGACTCTATATAATCTATCTTGAAAAGGGGGTGAGAAATCCGAGTAAGACATTGAAGATACTTTTAACGTTACTTGAGCAACAAGAAAATTTGAAAGAGAAAGGAAGTGATTATAGTGGGTGTTAGAGTTCGTGAGAAAGTACCTGGTTCAGGTGAATGGTGGATTTTTATCAAACATAAGGGAAAGCGCAAGTCTAAGAAAGTAGGTCGTGACAAACAAGTAGCACAGGAAGTGGCTAAGAAGATAGAAGCAAAATTAACCTTGGGGGATATGAATCTTGACAAAGAAGAAAGGATAATCCCAACTTTTGGAGAATATGCTAAAATATGGATTGAGATAACAGTACCAGCCACATGCAAACCCATTTCAATCTCAGACTATAAGGGTATTCTCAACAATCACGTTCTCCCCGTCTTCAATAAAATACCTGTAACGGAAATAACGAGGATGAAGATCAAGGGTTTTTTGATGAAAAAAACCAAT
>DOVA01000150.1 GCA_003520315.1 Rikenellaceae bacterium
CTAAGCCAGGCAGTGCCGCCGCGCTAATACAAGATACCGCATATGGTACAGTATCAACTTCCGTTGATTACTCGGAGCTTTATAGTGGATTTCAGCTTGGAGTCGTCAATGGAATGCTGCAAAATGTAACAAATCTCCGTGATACTACACTTTATGAAGTCACTCCTTATATACTTACAATTGGTGCTCAATATGCTACGAATCCACTGATTGTTAGTATGAAAACTTTTAAGAAACTTTCTCCTGATATTCAACAAGCATTAATTGAAGCTGGACAAGAAGCTTGCGCATATGAGAGGAAGGTATCCGAAGAATTTGAAGTAAAGGATCTTGTATTCCTAAAAAGCGATCCTAAAGTGTTCGTCAGTGCACCTTCACCAGAAAATCAAAAGCTTTGGGATGCTCTTTGGAGCGAAAAAATTGAAGGTATGGCTAATAAATATTATGGCAAGGACTTAGTACAACAAATAAGAAATACTAAATAATTGACAAATGAGGTCGATGAGACCCTAAAAAGGGCCTCATCGACTGGTTTTTAAATATTGTTTGGTTAACGGATTCAATATTGGTTGCACTTTAGTCCATAAATGGAGGTTATTGCCAATATGAAGTTGATTATTAATGCTATAAAAAAAGTTACAGAATTCGGGGCTTCATTTTTTATAACCGCCGCAGGACTAGTAGTGTTCATGGATGTACTAAACCGCAATATTTCAAAATTTTCTTTACCATTTGCAGGCGAGCTTGCAGGATATTTGATGGTTTGGTTTATNNGGCGGAGCGGCAGCCGTCGCAAAGAAAGAGAATCTCAGGGTTGAGTACCTCCAAACTATTATTAAGGGGAAAGCTTACTTTGTAATGAAGCTTATCGAACGTGGAGTTTCAATCGTATTTTTTATTTTGCTTGTATTCTATGGTTTTCTGTTTGCANNNAGCGGTGACTTTGCCATTCTCAATGCTTTTGCCAACGATTGCGGTTCCGATTGGTTCACTATTAATGACAATCTTGGAAGTCAATAATCTAGTAGAAGATTGGAAAGCTATGAAAAAGCCAATAAACCCTGTTGTGGCTTCACCATCAGCGAAAGATGGAAAGAGCGTATTAAAGCCAGTCAGCAAACTACAAGAAGGGAGTAAGGCAAATGATTACTAATATAATATTAATTATTGGTGGCCTCATCGTCATTCTTGCTGCAGGTGTGCCTCTTGTTGCCTCTCTTGGAATGATTGCTGTAGCATATATCGTCATAGTAATAAAGGATCCATCTTTCCTTATCATAGTTGCACAGAATATGTTCTCGAGTTCAAACTCATTCGTATTTATGGCTATTCCTCTTTTTATCTTGGCTGGCGACATAATGTATCAAGGTAAATTATCTACAGTACTCCTTGATCTAGTCGGTATCTCTGCTAAAAAGAGAAAAGGGGGCTATGCTTACATAACAACGCTAGGTTGCATGCTTTTTGGTGCAGTCTCAGGTTCTGGACCGGCAACGGCTGCCGCTATCGGCGGGAGTACTGCCATGGATATGGAGCGTGAGGGCTATGATAGGGCATTTAGTGCGCAGGTTATTGCATTATCTGGTCCCTTAGGCATTCTTATCCCTCCATCTATTCAAATGGTTGTGTATGGTGCGGCAACAGGCGCATCTGTAGGGAAGCTGTTTCTCTCGGGTATTGGCCCTGGTCTACTATTAGGTCTTGTTCTTCTTGTTTGGGAACACTTTGTATGTGTAAAGCGTAATTATGGGGTAATAGTAAATAATAAGTTAACCATTCGTGAACTCACAAAAAAAACCATTAATGCCATTCCGGCACTATTAGTTCCTGTTATTATCCTAGGGGGTATTTACTCAGGCCTTTTTACTCCTACTGAAGCAGCCGTTATAACATGCGTCTATAGTTTGATCATTGTCCTATTTGTATGGAAAAGTCTCACAATAAAAGCACTCCCGAAGCTTATCTTGAAGAGTGCTATCGCAGGTGGGGCTATAATGCTACTAGTTGCAGCGATAGGGCCATTCTCATGGGTTCTTGCTGCTGAACAGCTTCCACAGATGGTTACACAATTTTTTGTGAAGAATGTGCATAACCCTGCAGTATTTTTATTGATTGTCAACGTTATACTCATCATTGGAGGATNNTGTTAACGTTATACTCCTCATTGGAGGATGTTTGACAAGCGGCTCATCGCTTACTCTCTTATTAGCACCGTTCCTAGTACCTGTGGCTCAGGCTATGCACATTGACCTCATCCATTTTGGTGCTATATTTGCAACCAACCTAGCACTTGGCATGGTCACTCCACCTGTCGGAGCAACGTTGTTTGTAGCTGTGCGGGTATGTAATACAACTCTAGATAAATTTTTGAAAGGGATATGGGTACCCATATTGTTGTGGGCAGGTGCTCTTATGATAGTAACTTATGTTCCATTTATCTCTATTGGTCTAGTTAAGCTCTTCTTTCGATAAAATAAAGACGATCGGAAGTTTGAATGTAGTTGGTTACT
>DOVA01000183.1:0-1552 GCA_003520315.1 Rikenellaceae bacterium
CAAAACAATTTGATGCCCTGAAAGGCGCTAAGCTGTATAAGCAGCTAGCTCAGCAGCTTGGAACAGATGCTAAATCAGCATTTGAGCAAATGCAGCTTGCCCAGAGTATTATTCATAGCCAAGTATCTCTTCCTTGCCCTTTGCTATAGATCCAAACATCTGATCAAAATGCTTTTCCTCCCTGGCCAGTGCAATGGACCTGTGAACGATTTTCAATTCAGGCATCATTTCCAATCTGTAGCACAATTTTTCTTATTACCCAAGACTGCCATAATCATTATTGCAGAAGCGATCCCAAGAATACCACCGAATATAAATGGAGCATTTGAACCTAAATTGACCCATAACAATCCAGCAATAATCGAAGATAATAGGAGCCCAATACCCTGAAGCATACCATATACACCCAGGACTGTTCCGGTAAGCCCATTAGGTGAATTTTCAACGATGAAAGTTCTTTCAGCTCCGCTGATCAAAGCGTTATAAGCTCCATACGCAGAAAAAAGTATTATGGTGGAAAGCTTTGACGATAAAAAAGCAAAACCCAGATATACGATCCCATAAACAATATATCCTGGAACAATGATCCTGCTCCTTCCAAGTTTATCTGATAGTTTGCCTGAAGGGATCGCAAGTACTGAAGCTGAGATATTAAATAGCAAGTACAATAAAATCACCTGAGAAGCAGAGAAACCTCTTTCCTGAGCCTTTAAAAGCAAAAAAGCATTGGACGAATTGCCTAAGCAGAAGATAAATATAATTGCGAGATACCATCTTAGATTGCCCTTAAGCTGTGATCCTTTAAGCTTAAGTTTTTCCTTGTATGTATTTATGCTTTTGTCTTCCTTCACAGCACTTAATATCAAGATTCCTAATATTGCGGGAGCTACCGAAAATAAAAATGCCTTATGAAAGCCATAGTCAGTAGCTACAAAAAAATATGCAAAAACCACGCCCAGAGCGGAACCAGCCATATCAAGCATTTTATGAAGCCCAAAGGAACCGCCAAGATTATTACCTCTATTGGATTGTGCAACAAGAGCATCTCTTGGAGCAGTTCGTATTCCTTTACCTGTACGATCGATTATTCTGGCAATAAGTACTCCGGTCCACGAGGATGCAAGAACAAGGAATATCTTATATATAACAGATGCAGCATAACCTGCAAAGGCAAGAGTTTTCTTATTGTGGTAGGCATCGCCAATGTAACCACTAAAAACCTTCAAAATAGAAGCAACGCTTTCAGCTATGCCCTCAATCACTCCTATTATTGCGGGAGAAGTTCCCAAGGTAGCAGTTAAATACAAAGGGATCAATGGATAAACCATTTCTGTGCTCATGTCTACAAAAAAACTAACCAGTCCCAATAAAACAATATTTGAATTTAAAACTCTATTTTTCATAGCACACCTTCTATTCTATTTATTTTATAAATCTTACGATACCCCTTTGCTTTAATAAAATCAAGATGCATACAGCTCAGTTTGAACAAAGATAATAATTGAGAATCCTGCGTAATTACAATTTAGATCCAAATAAACAAAAAACACCT
>DOVA01000183.1:1684-3330 GCA_003520315.1 Rikenellaceae bacterium
GTTCCACCTCTTTGGCTAAGAGAGCATAGATGAGCCTCTCTTTGGGTTAGCCATTTGGTCCTCTTGTTCCAGGAGATTTTTCCACTGAAAGAGCCATTGGAGATACATCAATCTGATCAGTAACCATCATAAGTCTCGTTTTTGGGCTGATTTCTATTAAATCATCATAGGGAAAAAACAATCTTGTCTTATTGTGAATGTCAATGAAAAAGTTGACCACCTGACTTGGTTTGAGATCCTTTTTGCTGGCTAAAAATGGTCAGTTATTCCAGCAGTTTTAAATTATACAATTAACTCACCTATCAAAGATGGTCACAAAAGTTGTGTTTTGTGTAAATAAAAAGCTGCGGTCAAGAGTTTTTCCCTCGACCACAGCTTTAGATATTCATTTAACGACAAGATTGTGCGCCTGTCCCTCTGTCTTCAATTATGGTTTTAATACTGTAATCGGGACCACATAAACCCCATCATACCTTAAATATAAGTTATTAAACATATTATTGGATCTATCAAAAGCCTTTTACCTATTACTCAACACCTCTTTTTATTTGAAGAGATCTGGGGTTAATATCCTTCGGTATTGGACATTGGTACGAACCATCACCTAGACGGCTTTTCAACTCCTCCTTCGCTTTTTCCACGAATTCAGGATTTTCCAATAAATCGATGCCAGTTGCTGCTAATACCTGTCCTGCATATATCAATGATTTATGCGCAATTGAACTCTTTCCCTGTGCCACAGCTTGCCATGAATGGGCGGACGTTCTATTCACCCAGGAAGCCGCAGCGATTTGAGCAGTGGGACAAATCCAGCTTACATCGCCAACATCTGTTGAACCCGGAAGCGGTTTATTCATAGTAAAATGTGGCATCAAAAAATTGAGGATCGGTTTTTGAAATTTCGCGGCAAGCCCTTCACTATTATTGGAACTTAACATTTCCCCGAAAGTTTGTTTCATGAGTCCTTCTTCTTCTCCGTTCGTATTCATTATTTGTGCAGCAAAAGTCTCTTCCTCTTTACTATATTTTGGAAGCTCGATTTTTTTCATGTTTTCATATAAAAGCTCTTCCAACACACGATTTGGAGTTAGGTTTGAGCATGCCTTTACAAAGTCTATCTCCACTTGGGTTCCTGTCATTAAAGCTGCTCCTTTTGCAATATCATTCACTCTCTGGTAGATGCTGTTTACATCATTCATTATTGGTGCTCTGATAAGATAAAGCACTTCTCCATAGGCCTGAACAACATTTGGAGAGAATCCACCACTATTGGTGATCGCATAATGAATTCTCGCTTCCGGCATGATATGCTCTCTTAAAAACTGGACACCCACATTCATCAATTCCACGGCATCCAAACCACTTCTTCCCTGACTGGGATTTGCAGCTGCATGAGCACTCACCCCATAAAACTTATAATACACCTGAAGATTTGCAAGTGTTGACCCCGACCAAACCCCATTGATGGTTGATGGATGCCAAGTTAAAGCCACATCCAGGTCATCAAACACTCCTTCCCGGGCCATAAAGGTTTTTCCCGAACCTCCTTCTTCCGCGGGGCAGCCAAGATAAACAACAGTTCCTTTTGTAGGATTGTTCTCCAAATATTTTTTTAGACCCAGAGCACCTGCCAAAGCACCGGCTCC
>DOVA01000002.1 GCA_003520315.1 Rikenellaceae bacterium
TGACAATATGGAAGATCTTAATATTGATCTTTTAAGAAAAGCAAAAAAAGAGGGATTTTCTGATTTCCAAATTGGCAGATTGATCTTCAAGGATAAAATTGACGTTGATGAAGCATCTGCCCGCATAAGACAATTTCGCAAGCAGAATGGTATTGTACCTGTTGTCAAACAAATAGATACCCTAGCAGCCGAATATCCTGCACAGACCAATTATCTGTATCTCACTTATAACGGAACTTATAATGATGTCAGATATTTTGGTGATCATAAGTCTATTATAGTTCTTGGTTCTGGAGCATACCGTATAGGAAGCTCAGTTGAATTCGACTGGTGCAGTGTCAATGCCCTTCAAACAATCCGAAACAGAGGCTGGCGAGGTGTCATGATTAATTATAATCCTGAAACTGTTTCTACTGATTATGATATGTGCGACCGTCTTTACTTTGACGAACTTACTTTTGAAAGGGTTATGGACATTTATGAGCTTGAGAATCCTTATGGAGTAATTGTTTCCGTTGGAGGTCAGATACCAAATAACCTGGCTCTGAAACTTGACAGGTCTGGCGTTAAATTATTGGGGACAAGTGCTGAAAGTATAGATAAGGCCGAAGACAGACATAAATTTTCTTCGATGCTTGACCGGCTTCAGATTGATCAACCAAGATGGAAAGAGCTTTCAACTCTTGATGAGGTAAAGGAGTTTGTAGATGAAGTCGGATATCCAGTCCTTGTTCGTCCATCTTACGTTCTATCCGGCGCAGCTATGAATGTTTGTTCAAACAACAATGAACTCGAACAATTTCTGCAACTTGCTGCAAATGTTTCTAAAAGACATCCTGTTGTAGTTTCAGAGTTTATCCAAAATGCCAAGGAAATTGAATGTGATGCTGTTGCCGATAAAGGGAATGTAATAGCCTATGCTATATCCGAACATATAGAATTTGCCGGCGTACATTCGGGAGATGCAACAATACAGTTTCCTCCACAAAAACTATATGTCGAGACTTTTAGAAGAATAAAAAAAATTGCAAAGAAAATTGCAGAAGAGCTTAAAATTTCGGGACCTTTCAATATTCAGTTTCTGGCAAAAGAGAATGATATTAAGGTAATCGAGTGCAATCTAAGAGCGTCAAGAAGTTTTCCATTTGTATCAAAGGTTATTAAAATCAACTTTATTGATTTAGCTACCAGGATTATGATCGGAGAAGAAGTTCTACCACCACACAAAAGTGCCTTTGACTTGGATTATGTCGGCATTAAAGCATCGCAATTCTCTTTTTCACGACTTCAGAAAGCTGATCCGGTGCTAGGAGTTGATATGGCCTCAACAGGAGAAGTTGGCTGTCTGGGTGATGACACTAATGAAGCTATCCTTAAGGCCATGATTTCAGTAGGTTACAGAGTGCCAGAAAAAAATATTCTCATCTCATCGGGAGATCCTAAACAAAAGGCAGACTTATTATCTGTCGCAAAATTATTGGCTGATAAGGGATATAATTTATTTGCTACAGGCGGAACATATAAGTTCCTTACTGACAGTCATGTCAATGCCACACACGTTTATTGGCCGAGCGAAACCAATAAAGAGCCTCAAGCTCTTAAAATGATTCAAAACAAACAGGTTGAGCTTGTTATAAATATCCCTAAAAATTTATCACAAATTGAACTGGAAAATGGATATAAGATAAGAAGAGCTGCTGTTGACTACAATATACCACTAATAACAAATGCAAGACTTGCTGCAGCATTTATCAATGCATTCTGCACACTCTCTCTGGAGGATATACGTATCAAAAGCTGGGATGAATATATATCATAAGTCATCAGATTGAGGTTTATCCCCCTCTCCCAAGATCTCTTTTGAGATAGCTTCGTCAAGAGCTTCGACTTCTTTTAATTTGCGTCTTATGACATTAGTTCTGGTTCCCACCAGTTTGTCGATATCATCGAGCCCTCCCTGAATATTTTTCTGCGCTTTTTGAAGAAGACCGCCAAATGTGTCAAACTCGGTCTTAACTGCTCCAAGAATTCTCCATACTTCACTACTTCTCTTCTCAATAGCAAGTGTCCTGAATCCCATCTGCAGACTGTTTAATATAGCTGCTAAAGTAGTGGGGCCAGTCACAATAACCTTGAACTTTCTCTGTACTTCTTCCAGTAACGAGGCTTTTCTAACTACCTCTGCATAAATACCCTCAAAAGGTAAAAACATTATTGCAAAATCTGTAGTGTATGGAGGATCAATATACTTTTCAAAGATATCCTTGGCCATCTTTTTTATAACATTCTCAAGATTTTTCTGTTCTGATTCAATGCGTAAAAGATCATTTGTTTCATAGGCATCTTGCAGTTGCTCATATGCTTCACTTGTGAACTTTGCATCCACAGGCAACCATATATTTTGAATCAGATCATCTTTTCCTGGTAATTTAATGGCGAATTCTACAAACTCTTTTCCATCGTGCTTTGTCTTGACATTAGGTTCATACTGGTCAGGAGCAAGTATCTGCTCAAGAAGCATTGATAGCTGAACTTCTCCTATCCCGCCTCTCATTTTTACGTTGCTCAAAACTTTTTTAAGGCCTCCAACGTCCTGTGCAAGTGCCTGCATCTCTCCCAGCCCTTTCTGAACTTCTATGAGCTGCTTTCCAACGGTTTCAAAACTTTGTCCGAGTCTTTCACTTAAAGTTTTTTCAAGCTTTTCCTCAACGACGCTTCTAATCTTTTCAAGTTTCTCTTCAGTATTTCTAATCATTTCGTTCTGACGATTTTCAATCTGAGAAAGTTTCTCTTTTTGAATATCAGAAAGCAAGTTCATACCCCTTTCAGAAGCATCCTGAAAGTTTTTCATGCCATCTCCAATAGATGTAGAAAATATTTTTAAAGCGTTGTTCAGCTCATCTCTGTTCTCTCTGAGTGAACGCGAATTCTCTTCCCTTAAATATCTAATTTCATCAGATAGAGTATTTTCCAACTTTTCAATGCTATTTCTAAGAGAAAGGAGTGATTCACTTCTGACAAGCAAAATAATCACCAGAATGGTAATAATAACCAATAATAAAAGTGCAATTGTAATAAATATGTTCATATAGACAAATTAATCAAATTTCTGTTATATTTGCAATAGTAAACTCTTATACTATAGTATATGATACTAAATAAAAAAGTTGGAGTTTTCCTTAATTTGGTGCACTGCAGATTTAAACTATATCTCAGTACCATATTCCAGGATAATGGATTTGACATCACTCCTGAACAGTTTTTAGTTCTAGATACACTTTGGGATGACGGTGTTCAGTCTCAGCAGGAAATTGCAGATAAAATCCAAAAAGACAAAAATTCTGTTACAAAGCTTATAGATGCTCTTGAAAAAAAGAATTATGTTAAAAGGTCACAGGACAAACAGGATAGAAGGCTCAACCTTATAAACATTACTGATGAAGGGCTGAAGATAAAGGATGCTGTTACCAAAATAGCCATGGAGGCAACAAACATAATTATAAGGGATATTCCTCTCGAAGATCTTTACACATTTATTCGAGTTGCAGAAAAAATGCTCGATAACATGGTTATTAAGAAAAATCAGATAAAATGGGAAAATTACTAGACAAGTTAAATAAAGATTATCGTTTTTTGGAAGGGTTGAATGCCTGTATCAACTGCGGTACTTGCACTGCGATATGTCCTGCAGCAGAATTTTACAAATATGATCCAAGAATTATAACAGACACGGTTCAGTCTAAAAATGAAGACGAGATAGAAGAACTCTTGAAGAGCGATACTATATGGTATTGTGGAGAATGCATGTCCTGTGTGACAAGATGTCCAAGAAAGAATGCTCCAGGACTAATAATCATGGCTCTCAGGACACTCTCTATGGATACAGGATTGTTTATCAATTCCGAGAAGGGAAGACAACAGTATGCCCTATCTTTAGCACTTAACAACAATATATTAAATTACGGTTATTGTGTTTATCCAAGAACTTTCAAGTATGAGGATCATCCTGAATATGGTCCCGTAGGTAAATGGATAGAAAACAATTTGGATGCTGTACATAAAAAGGTTGGTTCTAATCTTGATGGTCAAGGACCTGGCATTCTACGCAAAATACCTGATGAAGATCTGCAGGAGCTTAAGAGAATTTTTGACTTGACAGGAGCTACAGAGAGGATGGATACAATTGAAAAGTATTCTCTTTCTAAAGCTCAGGAGCTTGGAATGACTAAAGAAGAATATCTGAATTATATTGAAACTACCATTAAAACAGAACATCATAAATGATAATAAACGGGAAAAAGAAAATTTGGAGTGATTATCAAAAGGAGATTCCTGATGACCACTATTTTTATGTCAGAAGCTGCATTCGACAGAATTTTTTTCCTGCCTCCGAAAAACTTTTTTTAGAGATAGTCAGAGATCGTCTAAATTTGGATTTTTATGAGACGGAACACCATACAACTTGTGGAGGCATAGCTTATCACAGTGATACTATCCCTCAAGAGACAGTCATGACGATTGTTGCAAGGCAGTTTGCACTGATGAGTGAAGCAGGTTATAAAAACTATGTTGCATCTTGTATAACTTCTTTCGGCTTGTATACAGAAATTCTCGATACCTGGTATCATTATCCGGAATTAGAAGCTAAAATCAAAGAGAATCTTTGGAAAACTACAAGAAGAGAGTTTAATAAACCGGAATATCTTGCCCACGCAAGCGACGTGATATATAAGCTTAGAGACAAAATTGCTTCGCAGGCCAGGTATAAACTTGTAAACAAAGATACGGGAAAGCCGCTGAAAGTTGTGGAACACATTGGATGTCACTATTCTAAAATGTTTCCCTCAAAAGGTGTCGGTGGTGCTGAATATCCTTATGTCCTTACAGGAATGATCGAGTCATGGGGAGGTGAAATTGTCCATTATCCGGAAAGAAGACACTGCTGTGG
>DOVA01000189.1 GCA_003520315.1 Rikenellaceae bacterium
CCCAATAGATCGTAATTGAACATCTTGCTTTTCTTCCGTGTAACTTTGGCTCCAATTTTTTCAGAATCTAAAGGTGTTTTGCCGTCTTTTGTCACTCGAAATTCCGGCCTGAGAGTGAGACACCATCGATTAGATGATACATAATAGAACCGAAGGCTAATTGAACGGTGAAGCCAGTATGATTTAGGTTGCCCAGATATTTTTGTGATTGGTTGCCAAACTACGTGTTTAATTGCCGCTGACTGGTTTAGCGGCTTGTATTCTATATCTTTAACCAGTCCAAGTTGATCTGGCACAAAGTAGTATCGGTAGTGAATAGGATCATACTCCAAACCTTTTTGACGTGTAAATATTTCGATAGCATTATTTAGCAGTTCGACGAACCAACGGGACTTGACAGGGTCGTTCCACCATTCGCGACATGGTATTTGCCTTACCGTACTTGTATCTACCACTGCATGAAAAGGGCTCTCGGAATTTCTTGGATCTTGAAACGTGAATAATTTCGCGTCCTTGAGAATATAAGGCAGGTGAATATCTGGTTGAATGTACCTTGGCAACTCTTCTATTGCGTAGTTCGTGATGGCATCTTTTGTCGGCGTAGACTGGTAGATATATACAGGGGTCTTAATAACTTCAAAAAGAGAAGAATACACTTTTTCTATATGATACTTTTCTAATAGCTGATCATTTCTTGATTTTTTGTCAATAGCATTTCCTAATGCAATCCGAACGAGTTTTTCGTGATTTTCCTTCATTCCACGCAATCGTTCGACAGTATACAGATGTGGTTTACTATCAACAACTTTATGATGCTCAGGACAAAGCAACATCAAGTTGCTTTCTTCATCTCTCCGATCCAACGGCAACGCGAATTTGCCTCTGGGTCCATCCTCTCGTTGAGCGACAATATGAGCTACATTGCTTAGGATTACGGTGCTATCATCACTTTCTTGTATAGTCAGAGTAGTTGGACAACCAGGAAATGCGCACCGGTTTCCGGATTTTTGTAGGAGAGCTTTTAAATCTGATGGCGAGATCGCCATAATAAACTCCTGTTCAAAAAGAAGGCAGTTGAACTTTTAGCCGCCGCCACTTTTTCTAGATTATTAAAAATTGCCAATCCTTTGTTTAACTATTTCTTTCAAAAACATTATTACTCAAATACATTAAGCGTCAACAATGATAATTATAAAAAAAAGATCCGTTTTCGAATTTACTTATTTATTCTGAACCTTTACTGCTTTCCTTCCAACTTCTGTAATTGCCCATATTCCTTTGGGTGAATCATTTGCCATCAATCCATCTTTCACGAGTGCATTTCTTGCCCATTGGACAGTATTCCGCCAGCGTGGAAAGGAAGGAGCAGATAACAATGGCTGTTTATCATAGTCATTTAATGCGCTAGCCATTATTTTGTCTATGTGGTTGATGACATCTGTTATGTTGGCAGTCCCCCCAAAGTGAATAAGGGATTCCAGAATTGGAGTCTTAAATTCTTCTTCAGGAGTACGCAGCCCACGTTTTAATTTACTCTTTCGTTTATTGTTGGATCGTTTCTTCTCAACAGGTGTTTTTGAACCTATTTGTGAGTCCAAAGTGCGCCATTCAATTTGAAGTTCCTTGATTTTTCCCCTAAATAAACTTGCAGCCTCTGCTTTCTCAAGCAATAGACGCGCTTTCTTGTGGTCAGAGAGGGAGAACTGACGAGATCCTTCCTGGTTGAGTTCTTCAATAGCCGTTTCGATCTCTTCCAAAAGAATTTCAAATGCAGATGGGACTTCGTTTTCCACCATTTTCTTCTCCTTATCCAGCACTTCAGAATTGACCTATTTCAGTAACTTTTCTTCATTAGGAGCCGGTATAGCCATTGGCAATCGGTAAAATTCTTGTTGCTATATAGATAATTATTGGAACCCAGAGGTTCTCTTTCGAAAATGAAGCGCAAAGGTAAGGTGATCTTTTTCCGGTATCTCCCAGCAACTCTTGCTTAGTGCCCACTTCTGCACCTGCTTTTTTGAGTTCACCAAATAGCGATAACCCTGCTCCTTGATCTAAATCAATTTCAGATGTTGTTGGGTGTAGCGTTTCGTGTTTGTCAAAAATATCTTTAGGATACGCTTGCCGAAGTTCTGCATAGAACTTGCGGGGGTTATCTGGAATTGGTTGAATAGCCAGACGTAACCCATGTTTGAGCCTATCGAAGGTATTGAATTCTTGTTGTATATCAAGAGTTCTGATGTCTCTTTCCCCAGTAACGAATATTGCATATCCTAAACGGATATCAATCCTGTCATCTGTAACATGAAAGGGGATTACTTTTCCAATGGATCTTTTTTTACTAATTGTGTAACTTTCAAAACTTTCTTCAGGTCTTTTCCGAATAGTTACTGTTCCGAGTGTAATAACATCATCCACGATTATCATTTCCCCTTTCTTTTAGTTTCTGCTTAAGACGGCTACACTTCCTCAGCACTTACCACCACAGCAAACGGAACATCCA
>DOVA01000084.1 GCA_003520315.1 Rikenellaceae bacterium
CCAGAGACCATTACAACAACGAGCTGGAGAAGATCATATGTAGTACCGGAAGGTCAGAAAAATACAAAGAGGTATCTTGTTTATTTCCACATAGAAAAAGCGCTTCCACTGATAGGCGAAAAAGAAAGAGAGCTTTAAACGGCTTGAAAATTTGTATGAAACAGTGTTATTGTTTCATTACAAAAGGATTTTATCAGGAGTTGATATGAAATCACCTATTACACGACAGGGCTATGAAAATTTAAAAAAGGAGCATGAGCACCTTCTTACTGTTAAAAGACCGAAAATTATCATTGCAATTGAAGAGGCAAGAGCTCATGGAGATATTTCTGAAAACGCTGAATTGGATGCAGCAAAGGAGGAATATCAGTTCCTTCAGAAAAAAATTGCCGAACTGGAAGTGATGATAACGACTTCTGAAGTTATGGATGTGAAAAATACTGATAACGAAAGCGTAGGCTTTGCATGTAGTGTTACACTGATGAATCTGGATACTGAGGAAGAGGTTGTCTATCAGCTAGTAGGTCCCTATGAATCGGATATTGAAAAAGGGAAGATATCCATGAGTTCGCCTCTTGGAAGGGCATTAATGGGCAAATCAGTGGGAGATGAAGTGAATTTTTCTGCCCCTGGCGGCAAAAGAACTTACGAAATAATCAAAATAGCCTGATGCATATATATGATATTCCTGCTGCTACATAAAGTTTTATCTGTGGCATTAGCTGTATTGTTATTCCTTGCTTTTGCCGGAATCATCAAATGTTTGAATTTATTTCTCATTCAAAAAAGAGTTAACAGAATCAAATTTATTTTTTTTTATCCTGTTTTTTGTGTATAATCCTCCGAATTCTTTTTCAGAGCAGGAGATAAAAAACAAATCTCCAGTCAATAATTTTAACTGTTTAAAAACCGATTTGACGAAGAATCCTGACAACGGCAGATATACTCTTTCAATGATAATCGATTATGCCATAAAGAACAATCCTCGAATCAGGATAGCTGCAAAGGATATAGAAGCCGGGAAATACGGAATAGACTTCTTTTCGGCGGGTTAAGCCTTGGCATTCTTATTTCTATTATTACAAAATCACAGATTGTTGCATGTCAGGTATCTCTTATTGTCTCCTATTTACCTGCCCTGCTTTTGTCAGGTTTTATGTTTTCCATATATAATATGCCAAAACCCCTTCAGTTTATTACGTACATTATTCCGGCCAGATATTTTGTTACCATCCTGAAAGGAATATTCCTCAAAGGAAATACCATATCCTCTCTGTTTCTTGAGACAATACTACTAACTGTTTTTGGTATCGCAGCATTCGTTCTTTCTGTTAAGAGATTTAAAAAGAGGATAGAATAAAACATGTTTCAGCGTATAAAACAGATGGTTATAAAGGAGTTTATCCATATTTTCAGAGACAGACGCATGAAGGCTGTCATTTTTATAACTCCCTTAGTGCAATTAATTATTTTTGGTTATGCTGTTACGACAGATGTCAATACCATACGTACTGCAATATACGATCTTGATAAATCATATGAAAGCCGTGAGCTTATAAGAAGGTTTAGCAGTTCCGGATATTTTACCCTTGATTACTATATTTCTTCCAATACGGCTATTCAGGGTTTGTTTGACAGTGGAAAAATTACAACAGCCATCCAGATAAACTCAAATTTTTCTTCGGATTTGAAAAGGGGAAGGCAGACGGAAATACAGGTTCTTGTTGATGGAGCTGACTCCAATACAGCCCTTGTGGCCATGTGGTATGCAAACAGGATTATAATGAAATATTCAAATGATCTTTATATCAACAGGGCTATATCAAGACCGGTCAGGCTTGAAGTCAGTGCAAGGGCATGGTATAACCCGGACCTTGCAAGCAGGAATTACAACGTTCCTGGAGTCATAGCCATTATGATAATGCTGATATGTCTTCTTCTTACTGCGATGGCCATAGTCCGGGAAAGGGAAATGGGTACCATTGAACAGCTCATGGTAACACCCCTGAAACCAGTAGAACTTATACTCGGCAAAACTATCCCTTTTGCGCTTATAGGCTTTTTTGACATGTTTCTTACAACAGCAGTGGGTACATTATGGTTTTCCATACCTGTAACAGGCTCGCTTTTACTGCTTTTCTTCTGTACTGCTATTTATCTTCTTTCAGTTCTCGGTATAGGATTTTTTATATCTACAATATCCAAAACACAGCAGCAGGCCATGATGGCTACATTTCTTTTTTTTGCGCCGGCAGTGCTTCTGTCAGGATTTCTGTTTCCAATTGAGAATATGCCTTTGGCTGTCCAATATGGCACTTATCTGAATCCTCTGAGATATTTTCTTGTTATAATAAGAGGAATATTCCTGAAAGGAAACGGGATGGATATCCTATGGCCTCAGATGCTCGGACTTTTTGTGCTCGGGATTTTTGTAATGACCATGAGTTCTTTAAGATTTAAAAAAAGAATGTAACAATCCCGTTTACTGCTTAACATTATTCTGTTTTTTGTTAATTTGCTTTTATGTAATAATCCTGGAGTGCCTTTACCTGGATGCCACCTTTTCTTATGTGTTCTATTGCATTAACCATGGCCTGTGCTCCGGAAAGTGTTGTTGTATAGGGAATCCTGTACTGGACTGTGCTTGCCCGTATATTTACTTCATCCTGCATGGGATGCCTGCCGCTAGGAGTATTGATAATGAATTGAAGTTCGCCATTTTTGATCATGTCAACTATATGAGGTCTTCCTTCAGAGATTTTATTGACAAAAGTTATATAGATACCATTATTTGCTAGAACTTTCCCCGTTCCTTTTGTGGCGAATATTTTAAAGCCAAGGTCTGAGAGCTTTTTTGCTATGAATACCACATTCCTCTTGTCCTTGTTTTTTACACTAAGGAGAACATTCCCGGAAGCCGGAAGATTTTGTCCTGCACCAAGTTGCGCTTTGAGAAAAGCAGCTCCGAAACTCATGTCAATGCCCATAACTTCACCGGTAGATTTCATTTCCGGCCCCAGAATTGTGTCAACTCCATAAAATTTATTAAAAGGAAAGACAGATTCTTTAACAGCCACATGGTTTACTTTAATTTCCTTATGCATTCCGAGATCTTTCAGTTTCAGACCTACCATGACTTTAACAGCTACTTTAGCCCATTGGACACCAGTGGCTTTGCTGACAAAGGGAATGGTCCTGCTTGCACGTGGATTTACTTCGAGCACATAAACTTCATCATTTTTTACAGCATACTGGATGTTCATAAGGCCTATGACATTGAGTTCTTTTGCAAGCATATATGTATATGTTTTTATTTTATCTATTACTCCGTCATCAAGAGAATAGGGAGGCAGTGCACATGCGCTGTCTCCTGAATGGATGCCGGCTTCTTCAATATGTTCCATAATTCCTGCAACTATGCAGGTTTCTCCGTCTGCAACAGCATCAACATCTATTTCAATTGCATCTTCAATAAATTTGTCTATAAGGATCGGTCTGTCAGGTGATGCCTCCGCTGCTTTTTCCATGAAACCCATCAAATCATTGTCTGTATATACGATTTCCATGGCTCTGCCTCCAAGCACATAGGAGGGACGGACAACAACAGGATAGCCTATTGTTTTTGCAATTTCTTTCGCCTCTTGAAAGGATGTGGCTATGCCATTTTCAGGTTGCTTCAGATTAAGTTTTTGAATCAGTGACTTGAACTTGTCCCTGTTTTCTGCAATGTCAATACTTTCCGGTGTTGTTCCTATGATTGGTATACCATATTCCTGCAATGATTCTGCAAGATTGAGGGGAGTTTGCCCGCCAAACTAGACAACTACTCCATCAGGCCTTTCACGTTCTGCAATGTCAAGAACATTCTCAAATGTAAGGGGTTCAAAATATAATTTATCAGATGTATCGTAGTCAGTGCTTACTGTTTCCGGGTTGCTGTTGACCATTATGGTTTCGTAACCCAGAGTGCTTAGTGCAAAAGCAGCATGAACACAACAGTAGTCAAATTCTATTCCCTGACCGATCCTGTTGCGCCCGCCCCCGAGTATCATAATCTTTTTTTTGTCAGAAATCCGTGATTCGTCTTCAGTTTCATAAGTTGAGTAATAATAAGGAGTGTATGCTTCAAATTCAGCGGCACAGGTATCAACAGTTTTAAATACAGCCTTTATCCCGGCTTTTTTTCTGAAATTTCTTATATCTCTCTCGCCGCATTTTAAGAGAAAAGCAAGCTGTATATCAGAATAGCCCAGTTTTTTTGCTTCCCTTATTTCATCCTTTGAAACGTCTTTTAAAGTTCTGTCTTTAAAACTTTTTTCAAAATCAACAAGCTGTTTAATATTTCCGAGAAACCATGGATCTATTTTTGTATAATTAAAAATATTTTCAGTCGTTTCACCTTTTTCAAAAGAATGTTTTATATAAAAAAGCCTGTCCTGATTGGGAATAGCCAGCATCTGGCTTATATTTTCTTCAATTATATTATCTCTGCCGTCACATCCGAGCCCGTACCTGTCTATTTCAAGAGACCTTATCGATTTCTGTAATGCTTCCTTGAAAGTCCTTCCTATTGCCATCGATTCTCCTACAGATTTCATTCTTGTTGTAAGAGAAACATCCGTATTCGGAAATTTCTCAAAAGACCATCTTGGAAACTTTACCACAACATAATCGATTGAGGGTTCAAAACAAGCAGGAGTTTTTTTCGTAATATCATTTGGTATTTCATCAAGAGTATATCCTATGGCAAGTTTGGTGGCTATTTTTGCAATTGGGAATCCGGTTGCTTTGGATGCCAGGGCACTGCTTCTTGAAACTCTTGGATTCATTTCTATTACTGCAAGTTTTCCGTTTTCCGGATTGATTGCAAATTGAATATTTGAACCACCTGTCTCCACACCAATAGCCCTTATTATCTTTAACCCGGCATTTCTCATGATCTGATATTCATGATTTGTAAGGGTCTGGGCAGGTGCAACAGTTATGCTGTCACCAGTATGCACTCCCATGGGATCAAAATTTTCAATTGAACACACGATCACAACATTATCATTTTTATCACGCATTACTTCAAGCTCAAACTCTTTCCATCCTGCAACAGATTTTTCAATAAGAACCTGGCTCACCGGAGATAGATCAAGTCCGCGTGTAACGATATCGATAAATTCTTCTTTATTAAACGCAACACCTCCGCCAAGGCCACCAAGTGTAAAGCTTGGTCTGACTACAAGCGGATATTTTAAACGCCCTGCAATTTTTAAAGCATCAGACAGATTATTTACATATCCGCTGGGAGGAACATAAAGGTCTATTTTT
>DOVA01000050.1 GCA_003520315.1 Rikenellaceae bacterium
GCACTGCAAGGGCCGGCTATCACAAAAGGTCTGTCAGGATTCATGATTTTCATTTTTATTTTATCTTATAAATCAGCTCGTCAAGTGTTCTTTTGGGGACGTGGTGATTTTGGCTGTCATCTCTCCAGTATTTGACATCTCCATTTTTCATGTCTTCAATAATAACGTTTTCTTTTGGTTTGCCAAGAGCTACAGCAAGAATTGGCTCAAGATGCTCAGGAAGTTGGAGCAACTTTGCAATAGCATCTTTCTTGATGGAACCGACTATGCAGCCACCAAAGCCAAGATCTACAGCCTGAAGAAGAATGCTTTGTGCAAAAATTCCATTGTCACATGAATATGTAGAAGAGATTTTTTTATCATGGAGCATTATAATATATGCAGACGGTCTTTCTCCTTCTTCAGGGCCATCCCAATCAAGGAGATAACTTGCCCATGAAAGATTTTTGAAAATCGCGTCGTTCATATTTCTGTCGTTTGTTATAAAAAACTTAATAGGCTGCATGTTTCTCGAAGAAGGAGAGAGCCTTGCAGCCTCTACCATCTTGATAAGATCAGCCTCATCAATCGAAACATCCTGACAGAACCTTCTGTAACTTCTGTTTTTGGCAAATGGTATCATAATATAATTATTGATTTTATCTGTTACAAAGGAAGCCGACTAAAAAGGTATTTCAGTTCGGCTTCCTGTAAATCTTTAATAGAAATGTTACTATTCTAATTGGCAACTCTCTCAAGCCATTTAACCATTGAAAGCATAACTATCATTGAGAGTCCGCATGCAATTGAAAATACCATCCAGCATGCCCATAGCGGGACAGATGTATAAAGAAGGCCACCAATGAACAAAAGAGAATTTCCTACAGCAGTAGCTGCGAGCCATGCTCCCTGCATTATACCCTGAAGATGTGGAGGAGCAACTTTAGATACAAATGACAAACCTAATGGCGAGATAAACAACTCGGCACACGTAAGAATAAAATACATGGCGATCATTACCCATGGAGTAAGTTTCATGGCATTCAGATCATTTGCAGACATACTTGCCAGCGATGATTTGTCAGGCAATGTAAGAGAAACTAAAAGCAAGAAAAGATATGCAGCACAAGCAATACCCATACCAATTCCTATCTTTCGAGGAGTTGAAGGTTCTTTCCCTTTCTTTTTAAGAGACCCAAACAGCCACATTACAACAGGTGTTAAGACAACAACAAAGAATGGATTGACGGACTGGAAGATTTCAGCTCCCTTTAGAGATGTAAAACCAAGATCAATATTTATTGCATCTAGATTAATATAGTCACGCGCAAAATAGGTAAGAGAATAACCGTTTTGATGGAAAGAGAACCAGAAAAAGATAACAACTCCAAAAACAGCAAATAGTGCATAAATCCTTTGTTTAACTTCAGAAGCTGACATTGCAATCTCTTCTTTGGACAAATTGTGGTTCTTTTTATCTTCAGTTGAAGCTGCTTTACTAGCAGCCGGATCTGGAAATTTATGTTTATTTGTTACATATATTACCAGAGAAATTAATATCGCGATTATTGTTGCAATAAAAGCAAAATGGAAACCTCTTGTAAATACATCGAGGTATTGATTGCAGAAAGCAGTCATATTTGAAACAGGTTCGCCATTTAACATTACTTGAGAAGAGTAAGTTTGAAGATTAGCTATCTGTTCAGGATTCATTGCAGCAGAATTCGATAAAAAATTGTGGCAAAGTTCGGGGAGTTGAGCATTGTAATCAAAACCATTATGTTTAAGCCACCAGTTTCTTACACCAATAGCAATAAAAGGAGCAAAGAAGCCTCCAATATTTATGAACATATAAAATAGCTGAAAACCAGCATCTCTCATATCCTTAGGCTTGCCATTTTTGTCCAGACCGAATTTCTTTGTGATATAATCCTTATAGTCTTGTTTGTCATACATTTGTCCAACCAATGCCTGAAGGTTACCTTTAAAAAGTCCGTTGCCAAAGGCAATTACCAACAAACCTAAGCAAGTGATTGAAAGATAAAGCGGAACACTTGAGACAGGAGTGGGAGTGGGAATAGCAATAATCAAATAACCAAAAGACATCAAAATAAGTCCCCAAAAAATAGTACGCTTATAATTACGAGTCTTGTCGGCAATCAAACCTCCAACTACAGCAAGAACATAGATTGATGCGTAGAAAGCGGAGTAAATATAGCCTGTAGAGGTCTCAGACAGACCGAATTTTGCAGAGATGAACAATGTCAATATTGCCATCATAATGTAGAATCCGAAGCGCTCTCCCATATTTGCGAGAGCTGCTGCCAGTAGTCCTTTCGGATGTGATTTAAACATATGGTATTAATTTTAGATTAGTTAAAAATTCCTCATAACTCTACAAAAATACTAAAATTTGGATAACTTTGTTAAAAATGTAAAATCAACTAATGTATAGGATTCCTTATTATCTCACTCTTATATTTGCCTATCCTTTTTCATTGTTGCCCAAAAAAATCCATTATTTAATATCGGATTTTTCGGCTTGGTTGTTGAGAGATGTTATTAAATACAGGTTGGATGTGGTTATTGTTAACATAGCAAGATCTTTTCCTGAGAAAAAGTACAATGAGATTAAGTTAATTGTTGATAAATTTTATCACAATTTTACCGACATTTTTTTTGAAATGATATGGTCTGTTTCAAGATCCATTTCAAAATGGAGAGATAATGTTGAGACATATGGTTTGGATATAGTTAATTCAGCTTATAAAAGAAATGGCTCTGCAATGATTGTCATGGGTCATTTTGCAAATTGGGAACAGATGCTTGCTATAGATATGTCACCTTCTGGATACAGAAATGAAGACTTGAGGATTGTATATAAGAAATTGAGTAGCCAATTTTCGGATTTTATGATACAAAGGGTAAGGAAACGCCATTCAGAAGCAGCGCTCGTGGAGATGAAAGAAATAGCCAGATATATGCTTAAACACAGAGATGAGAAACTGTGTTATATATTTATTGCAGATCAAGTTCCTCTTCCTGGTTCAAAATTTCAGACAAAATTTTTAAATCAACCAACTCGTTTTTTTGAAGGGCCTGAACAACTTTCAAGAAAGCTGAATATTCCAGTTATATTTCTTAAAGCAGAAAGAGTTGGACGTGGTAAATACAATGCTAAATTTGTATCTATAACAGACAATCCTTCATCTCTTGAGGAGGGTGAAATAACAAACAGATTTGCATCACTGCTTGAAGAAGCAATTGTTCAGAGCCCTGCAGATTGGTTATGGTCACACAGAAGGTGGAAAAGAGACAATTAATAATTTATAAATATTCAATATCATGAAATTTTTGAAAATATACCTACTGTCCATATTTCTGCTATTAACCTCAATTGCAGGCTCTCAGACTTTAACACAGGGAGAGACAGTACCACTTGGAGCAATAGTATATTCTCTTCCAAGTACTACAATACATTTTAATGTAACGGCAGACCATGAGTCATTTGTGGCCGGTCCTTATGCCAAATTTGCTCAAAAGTATCTTGGGATACAGGCCAGAGAGGACAATATGGAAATTTACAAATTAAAATCAGTGGAGATTACCCCTTACATTGAGGCGGATTACTCTGCTAATTATGCAGTCAATCTGGGTAATTCCAAGAATGCGTCTGCCAATTTTCTTGAATTTATAAGTCAGGGGTTAATTATGTGGTCAGATTCATATGCCGGGAAAAGTGACAAGATGAGGTTCCACAATATCACTTCTAGCCAACTGTTTAATCCTGCAAGTGTTTCTAATAATCTTACAAGCGAGCAAACCACGCTTTATAAAACTGTTCAGACTGCAAAAGGCCTCGAAAAGGTGGGCGTTCAGCAGAGTCAGGTTGTTGAGAAGAGCATCGAAAGAAGAGCAGAATAAGCTGCCAATCTCATATTTAAACTGAGAACAAAGAGGCTTGAGATTATTACCGGAGAAACTGATGCTACTTTTAGTGGTGATGCATTGAGAGCTGCAATAGAGGAAATTAACAGAATAGAGGATGAATACATGTCGCTTTTTTTAGGTAAAAGCATATTTGATATTCAAAAAATGAGTTATGACGTAGTTCCTTCACAGGATAACCAGAAACAGATATATATAGCCTTCAGATTTTCTGAAACACAAGGTTTATTGCCTGCATCAAATATTGCTGGAAGACCTGTTGTTTTGGAACTCTCGTTGGAAGATAAAGTTGCACCTGCACCTAAGACCGACATTTCAGGAGGAAAGGGAAGTATAGTATATAGAAGACCGGCAGCTATGGTGGCTAAAGTTATTGATGGCCAGAATATCCTTTTACAGACAAGAGTTCCTGTATATCAGTTGGGGAACTTGCTATCATTTCCCATAGAGGTAGCAACAGCAAAAAAGTAAATTGTTTAATCTTAACAAATTTTAATATTTATAGAAATGAGTATTGCTAATTTAAATCCGACAAGGGTATGGAAACATTTTGAATCTCTTACCCGGATACCCCGTCCTTCAAAGAAAGAAGCCAAGGCTGTAATGTTTATGGAAAATTTCGGGAAAAGTTTGGGTCTTGAAACATTTAAGGATGAACTTGGAAACGTTATTATACGAAAACCTGCTACCAAAGGTATGGAAAATCGTAAAGGGATTATTCTTCAGGCACATATAGATATGGTACCGCAGAAAAACAGTGACAAGGTTCATGATTTTGAGAAAGATCCAATTGAACCCAGGATTGTGGATGACTGGGTATATGCAACAGGTACCACCCTTGGGGCTGATAATGGAATGGGAGTAGCTGTGGCAATGGCTGTTCTTGAAGCTAAAGATCTAGTTCACGGTCCTATTGAAGTATTGATTACTGTTGATGAAGAGACGGGGATGACAGGAGCAAGAGGTTTGAAGCCGGGTCTTTTGAAAGGTGACATATTGATAAATCTTGATTCAGAAGACGAAGGAGAACTTTATGTGGGATGTGCAGGTGGTCTGGATGCAACAGCTACATTCAAATATACAACAGTTCCTGTCCCTGCAGACTATATTGGACTCGCCCTTGCTATAACCGGTCTTAAAGGAGGCCATTCAGGTATGGATATAGTTCTTGGTCGTGGAAATGCCAACAAGGCTTTAGTGAGATTACTTCTGCCTCTCGTTGAAAAATCCGGTGCCCTCATTGCATCCTTTGAAGGTGGTTCGTTGAGAAATGCAATTCCAAGAGAGGCTTTTGCGACTTTGGCGATACCAGCTTCAAAGATATCAACTGCCAAAAAGATAGTAAGCAAACATTTTAGCGACATGAAGGTAGAACTTGCTGCTCAGGAACCGAATCTCAATATTGAACTTAATATTGCTAAAAGACCTGTCAGAGCAATTGATCCGGAAATTGCCCTCAAGGCAGTTAAGGCAATCTATGCATGTCCAAACGGAGTTGAGAGAATGAGTGATGCGATGCCGGGGCTTGTAGAAACTTCCAACAACTTAGCTATTGTTAAAAGCGGAAATGGTAAGATAGATGTTAAGTCTCTTATGAGAAGTTCCGTTGATTCTGCTAAGGAAATACATGCAATTTCTCTTAAGTCTGTTTTTGATCTTGCAGGAGCTAAAGTCAGTCTGACAGGTGGTTATCCCGGCTGGAAGCCGAATATGGATTCGGATATCTTGAAAATCATGAAGGGTGTTTATAAAAAGCTTTATGGCAAAGAACCTGAGGTAAAAGCCATTCATGCAGGTTTGGAATGTGGGATTCTTGGAGGAACATATCCGAATTGGGACATGATTTCCTGCGGTCCTACCATCAAATCTCCTCATTCTCCGGATGAAAGAGTGAATATTAAAAGTGTTGAAAAGTGGTGGAACTATGTAGTTGAAGTTCTTAAGGAAGCCCCCGTTAAGAAATAATTTGTTTGAATGTAATTATTTTATAACTTTGCAGCCCTTTTTAAATAATTTTATAATTTAATAAACACACAAAAAGAGTATGTTAAAACAGTACGAAACCGTTTTCATTGCTACTCCCGTTTTATCTGAAGTCCAGATAAAGGAAACGGTAAAAAAGTTTCGTGACTTTATCACCGACAATCAGGGTGAAATCGTTCACGAAGAAGACTGGGGGCTCAGAAAGTTGGCTTACCCTATCCAAAAGAAAACTACAGGTTTTTATCATTTAATTGAGTTTAAGGCAGACCCTTCATTTATCACCAAACTTGAAACTCAATATCGTCGTGATGAGCGCATTATTCGTTTTCTTACTTTTGCTATGGATAAGCATGCAATAGCCTATGCAGAGAAGAAACGTGCAAATATGGCAGAAAATAAAAACTAAGAAGAGTAAAATTATGGCAAGTCAAAATAATGAAATACGTTATCTGAACCCACCAACTGTTGAGGTAAAGAAGAAAAAATACTGTCGTTTTAAAAAAGCCGGTATTAAGTATGTGGACTATAAGGATCCTGAATTTCTTAAAAGATTTCTTAATGAGCAAGGTAAAATTTTGCCACGCCGTCTTACCGGTACTTCACAGAAATTTCAGAAGAAGGTTGCCCAGGCAGTTAAACGTGCCAGACACCTTGCGTTATTACCTTATGTAACTGATTTATTGAAATAGGAGGGAGATTTTATGGAAATTATACTTAAACAGGATGTTCCCAATCTGGGTCATAAGGACGATGTAGTAACAGTCCGCAATGGATATGCTGTAAATTACTTGATACCAAAAGGTTTTGCGACTATGGCTACTTCTTCTGCCAAAAAGGTTCATGAAGAAAATATGAGACAAAGGGCTCATAAAGAGGCTAAAATTCGTGAGGATGCAATGATATTGGCGACAAAACTTGAAGGATTGCAGGTTAAAATTTTAACTAAGGTAAGTTCTACAGGCAAGATTTTTGGTTCTGTCAATAATATTCAGGTAGCAGATGCTCTTGCGCTTCAGGGCTTTGAGATAGATCGCAGAAACATTACCATAACAAGTGAGGAAAATGTTAAGGAAGTAGGTGTTTATGATGCGGTTGTTAAGTGTTACAGGGACATTAAGGCTAATATTAAGATAGAGGTTGTGGGAGAGGAGTAAAATCCTCTCTTCTCTTTTTTGGATGTTTTATTTTTCGTATTATCTTTGTATAAGATAAGTTGTGGGTATTTGATTTTTTAATTTTAAACTAAACTGAATTATTATGAAGAGGATTCTAACTTTAGTCATGATGTTTGCTGTTGTGTCAGCATATGCCCAACAGCAAGAAACAAAGGCCGACGTAAAGTATAACCAATACCTTACAAATGGTTTCTGGGATAACTGGTTTGTTGGAATAGGGGGAGGAGCACAGATCTACTTTGGAGAACATGATGGAAAGATAGATTTTGGCGACCGATTAGCTCCCGCATTTGATATATCACTTGGTAAATGGATAACACCACTTTTTGGCGTTCGTGGACAATTTGCTGGCATAGGCGTAAAAGGTGGCATGATTCAGAATCAAGGTAATTTCATTGATAAACAATACGGCGGATGTGCTAATTGCTATACCGAAAAATTCAACATGTTTAACATCCATGGTGATTTTCTCTGGAACGTGTCTAATACAATTGGTGGATACAGAACAGACCGAACATGGTCATTCATCCCTTATGCAGGATTTGGCTGGGCTAGATCCTGGAAAGAAGATGTCAATCCAAAATTTAATGAAGTTGGTGCTACTATAGGTCTAATAAACAAAGTTCGTATTTCTGATGCTGTGGACTTTAACATTGAGATTAAAACACTATTGGTTAATGACAGATTTGACGGATATGAGGTTGGACAGGGAATAGAAGAACTTGCAACTGCGACTGTTGGTGTCACTTACAATTTTATGAAACGTGATTTTGCTAAATATGTAAAACCTGTTCCATGCGACTATACTCCTTATACAAGCAAAATTGCTGATCTTGAGAAAAAAATTGTAGAAACTGACAACAATGCAAAACAATTGGAGAACGAATTGAATGCAGAAAAGGCAAAAGGGCCTAAAATTATTACCAATACAGAATATCTTGCAGGTAAGATGGCTGTTTGGTTTGCTATTAACAGTAGTAAATTGAGTGATAAAGATCTTATTAATCTTGGTGAATATGCAGAAGTAATTAAGAAATCTGGCCTGACTTACAAGATCTCCGGTTATGCTGACAAACAGACTGGTAATAAGAAAATTAACAAGAAACTTAGCGAAGATAGGGTAAATAGGGTTTATGATGCTCTTGTAAATAAGTTTGGTGTTAATCCTTCACAGCTTCAAAAAATTGCATTTGGCGATGAACAACAGCCGTTTGACAAAGCTCCATTAAATCGTGTCGTAATCATTGAGTAATTTAGAACGTTATAAATTAGACCCGTCTGTTAAGATGGGTTTTTTTTGTAAAAATATTTTTGTAAAAATATTTTCTGTTTGAAATATTTTTTATTATCTTTCACGAAATTAACTCGATAATACTATGAAGAAAAGTTTTTTAACCTTAATTCTTTTGATGTTCTTTGGGATGATTTCAGCCCAGGAGCAGGCCAAAAGAGGGCCGTTTTTGACAAACGGTTTGTGGGATAACTGGTTCATATCTGCAGGAGTTGGTGGTAACGTCTATTTTGGAGAGAATGACGGTGAGCTTTCATTTGGTGATCGAATATCTACTGCTTTGGATTTCTCTGTTGGCAAATGGATTACCCCATGTTCCGGATTCCGTTTCCAATATGCAGGTATTGATGCCAAAGGATACGGACCTAATGCTTTGTATGCTGATAATAATGGAGATGAATCTTTTAATGTTCTAAATCTTCATGCTGATTACATGCTTAATCTTTCCAATTTTGTTGGTGGCTATAAACATACAAGATTCTGGCAGTTTGTTCCTTTTGTTGGAGTTGGTTGGGCAAAATCCTGGAAGGAGGATATTAATCCCGAGTATAACGAAGTTGGAATTTCCGGAGGATTGATTAATAAGATTAGACTCTCTGATGCTCTTGATGCAAATCTTGAACTTAGAGGCTTGTTGGTTCACCAGAGATTCGACGGAACAGTTGGCGGTTATAAAGGTGAGGGTATGGCGTCAGCAACTATTGGCCTTACTTATAAATTTAACAGACGTGATTTTACAAAATATGTAGAACCTGTTCCTTGTGATTATACTCCTTATACCAACAAGATTTCTGATCTTGAAAAAAAGATAGCTGATGCTGATGCAGAAGCGAGGAAACTTGCGGAAGAACTGAATGCAGAAAAAAACAAAGCTCCTGAAATTGTCACTGTCAAAGAATATCTTATGGGTAAGATGTCTGTCTGGTTTGTAATTAACAGTGCGAAAATTTCCACTGCTGACATGATTAATATTGGTAATTATGCCGAAATCATGAAACAATCTGGCAAAACTTACAAGATTACAGGTTACGCAGACAAGGAGACAGGTAATCCCAAGATTAACCAGAGGCTTAGCGAACAGCGTGCAAAAAACGTATTTGATGCTCTTGTAAACAAGTTTGGTGTTAATCCTTCACAACTAGAGGTAATAGCTAAGGGTGATAGAGAAGAGCCTTATGACAGACCTGTTTTGAACAGGGTTGTCATTATTGAGTGATTTAATAACAATTATTTTATCATTCTGTTTCGTTTATTCGTCTTTTTAGTTTGTTTAACATTATAACTATAAAAAATAGTTGAATAACTAGATTTTATAGTTATATTTGTATTCAGATTTTAGTAAGATTGAATAATGCAAAAACTTACAGCCAAAGAAGAGGAGATCATGTCTCACTTCTGGGAAAAAGGGGCTCTTTTTGTAAGAGAACTCATAGATTTTTATACTGATAAGAAACCTCATTTCAATACTTTATCTACAATCGTAAGAGGATTGG
>DOVA01000257.1 GCA_003520315.1 Rikenellaceae bacterium
ATTTGCCTGTTTAAGATAAAGAATGCCGGCACCTGTCATCCACTCATGAAATTGTGCTACAGCCCTGTTCTTGGGAGAAAGATTGAATTTGACAAAACTTTCTATCACCTTGCCACAGGCATATCCAAACAATGCAGATTCTATATAGTCCCATTGCCCAGTTATCGAATCGAGCTTAAATCTTGTCCAAAATTCCGTAAGAATTTCATCTTTTTTCGTAATAAATGAACTAAAATCTACAAGTATTGCTATGGGACGTCCTGCTACATTCCATCTTCCTATCCTGATTCGCAATCCTTCGTCTGCCGCTTTTGCTCTCCATGCTCTTAATAAGTTGTTGTCTTCATTGAAATCTGGATTTTTGACAGTATCTCTCCAAACATCAGGACCTATAAGGATGTGTCTGTTTTTAAATTCTTTAGATAGATTGAGAGCCTTGGTGGCGATAACAGTATGAATGCCCCCAATCTTATTACAAACCTCCCAACTTATCTCAAAAAGATAGTCAGGGGTTAAAAGTAGTCTGTCTGACATATAAAATAATTAACTTGTTTTTGTTGTTTTTTTGCTTTTATCTACCCTGAGCAAAAAGTCGCTCAAAATATTCATATAATTAATAAACGCCTCATATGGAGACTCATATGGATTAAAATACCCATGAACTATACCATCAGAGAAAAATTTTGTACACATGTAATAAAAATGATCACTCTCCTGCAATTTTCTGAAGTCATTAATTAAATCAGTGTCCTTTGACCTCAAAACTTGTTTTTCTACAGAGTATAGCTTGGTGAAGGCTTCATTCTGAAGTTCATTGCCGAGCCATGCAGTTGTATCTCTCTCTTCATCTGCCCAAGAAATAGGAAAAGGTACGTTTAATGGCGCAACCGGCTGATGTTTTTTACAAATTTCGGAAGGAGTACAAAATTTTATATCTGTTTGTAAGAGAAGAGCCTTGGGGAAAAATTTCATAAATTGAAAAATACCGGTTGACGATTTTTGATGTTCTCCTATAGTCTCATAATCCATAAAAATGTTTACAACTTCATCTTTTGCCAGTGTATTTGCAATCCATGTAACGTATTTATCGGCAGTAAGAGGCCAGTTAGACCAACTCCTTTCAGAAAATCTGAAAGCAATGTCGTCACTAAGGTTAAAATTCCTCAATAACAGTTTCAATTTTGGATTGATGGCATTAGTATAAACATAATTAGGACTTTTCCATCCGAGAATGTGTTTTGCTCCTTCAGTCAGCATGGCTTTATATTTCATATCTGCGACCATTGCACCAATTTCGTCAGAATATATTAGCTCTGTATTTCTGAAAACAACAGGTTTTTTACCAAACAATGACTCTATTTTTTTGGAATGCAGCATCACTTGCGCCTTAAACTCAGCAGGAGAGGCAAGTGAGGCTAAAGAATGGTTATATGTTTCTGCAAGAAATTCCACACAATTTGTTTCAGCCAGTTTCTTAAAACTATCAATTACTTCAGGAGCATATTTCTCAAACTGATCAATAACAGAACCGGAAAGTGAAAAGGCAATTTTAAAGGCGCCCTTACTCTCTTCAATTATATCGTGTATGACTTTATTAGCAGGAAGATAACACGAATCAGAGACTCGACGGAGTATTGTCTTATTGGTAAATTCGTCATAATAATGAGAATCCTTACCAATGTCAAAGAATCTGTACTGTCTCAGCCTGTGTGGCTGATGAACTTGAAAATACATGCAAACGCTCTTTTCCATCTTTTTATCTATTACAATTTTCCTGTTAATTTGGTATATATCTCCTTAACTTTTGCAGCAGCATTATCCCACTTTAGTGCATTTACCTCTTCAAAACCATTTTTTACAACAAAATTTGAAAGTGCCGGATATATAAGCAATGCATGAATTGCATCTGCCATTGCATCAATATCCCAAAAATCTACTTTTAAAGCATGCGTTAGAACCTCGGCAACGCCTGACTGCTTTGAAATAATTACAGGGACATTTGCTCTCATTGCTTCAAGAGGTGAAATCCCAAAAGGCTCAGACACTGAAGGCATCACATATACATCCGAATATGCATACATTCTGTTAACATCTGATCCCTTAAGAAAGCCTGTAAAATGAAATTTGGTTGCTATGCCGAGTTTGGCAACTCTCCTTATGGCTCGTGTAAGAAGATCCCCATTCCCAGCCATTACAAAACGAACGTTAGGGTAACGTTTCAGGACTTTGGCGGCAGCTTCAATAAAGTATTCAGGACCTTTCTGATAAGTAATTCTGCCGAGAAAAGTTACTACCTTTTCAGGTACCCCTCTATCCACTTCAACGTTGCCTGATTTATCAAATTCAACAGCATTGTGTACTGTAACAACTTTTTCAGGATTGATTCCGTACTTGCTTATGACTATACTCCTGGTAAGATTACTAACAGCAATAACAATATCTGCCTCCTTCATGCCCATTTTTTCAAGATCGTAAACCTGTGTATTGATGTTATTGCCGCTCCTGTCAAATTCAGTTGCATGCATATGTACAACTAATGGTTTGCCTGTAAGCCTTTTAGCAGTAATACCGGCCAGATAGGTTAACCAATCATGAGCGTGAATTAAGTCAAAATCATATTTGAGTGCAATTTCTCCAGCCACTATGGCATATCGTGCAACCTCTTCCATAAGGTTCGTCTCATACTTGCCCGAAAATTGATATCTCTCCCCTGCGTACATTTTATAACCCTCTATCTGACTGACTCTCTGCGATTCTACCAAAGTTGTAAAACGAACAGGATCGACGTATGGAACCATATTTGATCCCACCCGCAGAAACTGCACCTTTTGCAGAAAACTCTCACTGTTCTTCACAGACTCATTTATAACCACATCACTTGCATTAATGATTTTGACAGCACTTTGATCTTCATCTCCGTAAGGCGAAGGCATTACAAAAAGTATTTCAACACCATGCTTGGCTAAGCCTTTTGTTAGACCATAACATGCAGTTCCAAGACCTCCGGAAATATGTGGAGGAAACTCCCAACCAAACATTAATACTTTCATACTAAGCTGTTTTTTAATTCTTCAATCAACTTGACCGACCATAACAAACCGGCTACAGATGTTGAATAAGATATACAGCCGTGTGGCTGATGAGGGGGATCTCCATCGTAGACTTCCGATATTGAACCAACACAATGCACGGTCAAATCCTCCTCAAAAGCATATATCAACTCTTTTGCCTTATTCAAAAAAGAATTTCCGAACAGTTTTATGTTTGCATCGATATAAAACTGAAGAAGCCATACTCTGGTAGTACCCTGATAATATGCCATACTCCTTGAATATTCATCTCCATCATATTCGCCTTTATAGTTAGGATTTCTTGGAGAAAGTGTCCTTATCCCTCTAATAGTAAGCAACTCTCTTTTTATACACTGCAAAACAAGAGATTTGTCCTCATCATTTATTGGTGAGTAATCAAAAGCACATGCGAACAACTGGTTAGGTCTAACGTACCTGTTCTGCCCCTCAGGGCCAACATAATCCGCAAGATAATCAGCACCTTCTATCCAAAAGGCTTTTTTAAAATTGTCGTCAATAAGTTCTTTTATTGTCAAACATTTTTCAATAAATGGTCTCTCCTTACTCTTGGGAGCAATTTCTGCAGCAAAACACAGTGCATTATACCACAAAGAATTAAGCTCTATCTGATATCCTGATCTTTCCATCAATGGTTTTCCATCAATCATTGTATCCATCCAACTTGTAGCCACTCCACTTCGCTCAGCCCAAAGTAAACCTGTTTTGTGCATGATAACAGATTCTCTTTTATTCTCCATATATGACTCAACAATCATCTTAAACAGCTCTCCGTACTTTTTCCATAATGCTGTTTTATTGCCAGTAATTCTTAAATATTGCTGAAAAGTCCAGAAAAGCCAGAGTGGAACATCTGGATTACAAAGCGGATTAAAAAAATTTTCTCGTTCGTGCTTGATATAAGTCTCCATTATTCTATCAAACAACTCCTTGTCTGCATTTACCCCAAGTGTCAACCCCGGTAGGGAAATCAATGTGTTCCGGCTGTTTTTCCCAAGCCACGGATATCCCGTATAAATAAAAATATCATCTCCATCATGAATAATAAACTGAATGGCAGCTAACTGAAGGCAATGTTCGAAACTGTCTCTTAATCCACGCTTGTTCTCGTTTTTTTTAAATTCGGCAGAAAGTATTGAAGAGTCTTCAATGTTTGTCGAAGCTGAAAATACTATCTGCTGCCCAAGTTTTATCGGCATTTCAAAGAAGCCTGGTACAAATAGATCTTCAGTAGATTCATATGCTCTCCTCCTTTCCTCTCTGTACTCAATATTGTAATACCAGCCAGGAGACGATATGAAGTCGCTTTTTACATTAAGTTGAAGGTTAAGTGAAGGAAAATCCTCATACATTCTAAAACTTACGCCTTTATCAATGATCTCGTAATGTTTATTGACATTGTAATTGGCCTTTGAAAGAGTATGAAAGTTTCTGAATGCGAGGAATGGTTTCAGTCTCAATGTTGTAGGTGAATGAGCTTCGAGAAGAGTATATCTAATCAATATCTGTTCCTTTTTGTGAGGAAACATGATATCCTTACGAAGCACAACTCCTCCAACTTTATACGTTATTGACACGACTCTGTCAATCTCAAAATTTCTTATATACTTGTGACCTTTAGGTTCATAGATATCTCCGTACCTGTGAATTCCAAGGTTAAATTCTCTGTCATGCTGGATTATTGTCTCATCAAGTGAGGAAAGTAATACAAACTTATCATCTCCAAATTTCTTGATAGGTACAACTAAAAGGCCATGATATTTCCTGGTATTACAACAAACAATTGTGGTGTTCATATAACCACCTGCATGATTAGTGGACAGTACTTCCCTCTTAAGAGAGTACTCAAGATTAACCAGTTCGTCCTTGTTAAATTGTAAATATGACATATCTTTAAAATTTCTCTTTAAAGTTAAGAAATTCCTTTAAAATAATAGCACTCCGTGAAGGAAGGTATAAAGATAACAATGCCGATTCATTATCATAAAATGAATCATATATAATATCATCATCAATTCTGTTAAACCCGCCAAACAGTATGGAATCAGAATTAAGGATGATTTTATAACTACCTGCAGGAACTTTAAATCTATAATCAAAATATGAGACTGTGGGATTAAAATTAAAAACAAAGATTAATCCCGCCCGTGAAAAAATTAAAATTTGCTTCTCATTATCCTCATATATAGAAACAGGCTTATCAAAAAAAAGGTTATTAAGTTTCGCCATTGCAATCATAGTCTTGTCAAATTGAAGAAGATATGAATACTTCAATTTAGGATCATCTGCAAGCGACCACTGTCTTCTGGCATAATGATATGACCAACCATTCCCTTCTCTGGGGAAATCTATCCATTCAGGATGGCCAAATTCATTTCCCATAAAGTTGAGATAACCGTCTCCTGCAGTTGCAAGTGTGACTAAACGTATCATTTTGTGAAGAGCAATGCCTCTATCAACTTTCAAATTGGAACTCTCCTTACTCATATGATAGTACATGTCTTTATCTATAAGTCTGAATATTATGGTTTTATCTCCAACAAGAGCTTGATCGTGACTTTCGCAGTAACTTATACTCTTCTCGTCAGCACGTTTATTGGTAAGTTCATAATAGATATTGCTCATATTCCACTCTTCATCTTTCAGTTCCTTTATCCACTTAATCCAGTGATCCGGAACTCCCATGCTCAACCTGAAATCAAATCCGTTGCCTCCGGATGATATGGGAGCAGCCAATCCTGGCATTCCGCTCATGTCCTCAGCTATAGTTATGGCATTTGGATTAACCTCCTTAATGAGAGCATTGGCAAGGGAAAGATAGACTAATGCATCCTCATCCTGATTCCCATCATAATAAAAAGAATAATTTGTAAAGTTTTTCCCCAATCCATGATCAAGGTAAATCATGCTCGTCACGCCGTAAAACCTGAAACCATCAAGATTGAATTCTTCTAACCAATATTTGCAATTTGATAGAAGAAAACGTAATACCTCATCTTTGCCATAATTAAAACATTTCGAGCCCCATGCAGGATGATTTCCTCTTTGTCCCTCATGAAAATAGAGCGAAGGATTACCGTCAAGCAGCCCAAGCCCTTCATAAATGTTGCTGACAGCATGAGAATGTACTAAATCCATTATTACTGCTATTCCATAACCATGAGCAGTATCTATAAGTCTCTTTAAATCTTCAGGAGTACCAAAACGAGAGCTTACTGCATAAAAACTCGATACTTGATACCCAAATGACCCGTAATAAGGATGTTCCTGAATGGCCATAAGCTGCAAAGTATTATAACCTAAGTCGACAATTCGTGGCAATACGCTTTCTCTGAAATAATTAAAACTCGCAACTTCAGGCTTTTCCGAACTCATACCAATATGCGCTTCATAGATGAGAGGTGAATAGTTGCCGAAAATACGAGGATTAGACCATTTAAAATGTGGTGGATCCCAAATCTGAGCAGAGAATATTTTGGTATTTTCATCTTGTATGCAACGACGGGCATATGCAGGAATTCTCTCTCCTTCTCCACCTCTCCAGAACACATACCATTTAAAAAGATCTCCATGATGAACAGCATCTAAAGGTAATTTGAGTTCCCAATTGCCATTGCTCTGAGGAGTAAGAGAATATCTGTTGTCAATTTTCCAATCATTAAAAGTCCCAATGAGATATATGGCTGTAGCACCAGGTGCCCATTCTCTAAAAAACCAGGATTTACCCACTTTGTGCACTCCATAATAAAGATAAGAATTGACAGCATCATTAAGAGGCTTGCCATATCCTGCTATATCCTGTCTTCTTATAACATACTTCTGATATCTCCGAAGTATCTGTTTTCTGTAAGGTATCAGCCAAGGATCGTCTTTCAGCAATTTTAGTTCTTCCATAAAACCAGATATTATGTGATTTTCGGCAAATTATCCTCAATTTCTCTTAGAAGTTCTCTGCATCTTTTGATCAATTCGTTTGCCCTCTTAACATACTTTGATATATCCCGAAGATCTGTATTGGGATCCTCTATTTTTTCTACTATTTTCTGAAGCTCTTCAAGAGCTGTTCTGTAATCTATATCACTCTTTTTCATTCTCTTTTGATTTAACTATACATTTAAGTTTCCCTCCCTTAAGAAATGCATCTACCTCGTCTCCAACAAGAATTTCATCGATGTCGGTTACTCTTTTGCCGTTTTTATGCAACAATGCATAACCTCTCTCAAGAAGAGCAAAAGGACTACCTGCAATAATTCTGTGTTCTAAAATTTGAAGTTTACTCTTTTCTTCCGTTATTCTATTCTGTAAAGCCATTGAGACTCTGCGTGAAATATAAAGGAGTTGCTGCTCCTCAGAGGCAAATATATCTATTAAAAAATCTGCTAATGCCGTAGGAGTCTTGACTGAAGTATGCGCCACCATGTCAGCTATATGATAATCATGATCATGCCCGACACCAACTATTACAGGAAGAGGAAACTGGGCAATATTGACAGCCAGATCATAATCATCAAAGCAAGCAAGGTCATGCGCAGAACCACCTCCCCTCAATATACACAAAAGATCAAAATCATCAACTCTTGCTGCCACTCGATCCATCGCACTGATTATCCCTTCAGGAGCATCTGCACCTTGCATCGGTGCCTGAAACAATTCAATACAGAACCTAAACCCAAATTCATTGCCTTGAAGCTGTTTGATAAAGTCCCTGTATCCTGCTGCCTGTTCTGAAGAGATTACGGCAATTCTTTTTGGTAATGCCGGTAAGGGCAATGAGGAATTCATATTGAACATCCCTTCATCCTTCAATCTTTTAATAGTCTGCTGCCGTTTAAGCTCCTGTTCACCAATCGAAAATGTGGGATCAATATCAGTAACCACAAGACTTAATCCATATAGAGATGAAAATTGAACTTGGACACAAAGAAGTACATGCATACCTTTTGAAAGAGGTTGTCCGGCAGTAGTTTCAAAGAATGGCCTTATGATTCGGTATGAATTAGCCCAGATTATTGCCTGAGCTTTAGCAGAGACTGAATCCTCTCCCTCCTTTCTGTCAATTAGATCCATATAACAATGTCCTGCATAGTGGTTTTTTATCTCACTAATCTCTGCCGTAATCCAGTATCTGTCTGTAAATCTTTGCTCTATTGAATCTTTTATCTCATTTTGCAGATCCGATAAAGTGATTATCTTATCTTTTACCATAATCAACTTTAGTTATTCCCTATGCAAAAGTAAGCAATAAAGTTGTACCTTTGTAGAGTATTTATCCCATATGAAGATAACTAAAGCAATATTCTCCGGAAGCAGCCGTTTTGCCAAAGACAGACCTAAGCCGAGACTCCCTGAATTCGCATTTATAGGAAGATCAAATGTGGGTAAGTCTTCCCTTATAAATATGCTTTGCAATAACAAATCTCTTGCCCATACGTCTTCAAAACCCGGAAAAACTCAACTTGTCAACCATTTTATGATTAATGACCGATGGTATCTGGTCGATCTTCCGGGATATGGATATGCAAAACTGCCCAAGAAGACTCGAATAGAGCTGGATGAAATTATAAGAAGTTATATTAATGGTTCAGAAGAATTGGTCACTCTTTTTGTCTTAATTGACTGCCGACATGATATTTTACCAAACGATCTCAGATTCCTCATGCAGCTGGGAGAAGCAGAGGCTCCCTTCTCCATCATATACACAAAAAGCGACAAACTGAGTGCTACTGCTCTTGAAAAACAAATTAGCAATAATAATCAAATTCTACTTGAATATTGGGAAGAACTCCCACCTGTTTTTATCAGCTCTGCAGTTAAAGGCACAGGAAAAGAGGAGATATTAAGTTACATTGAAACTTTTATATAAATAATAAAAAAAAACATGGATCATACTCATAAGATTCAGATCTTTTCTTGCCGAAGCTCCAGATATCTGGCAGAAAAGATCGCTGCTTCCTTAAATTTGGAACTTGGCAAATCAAATGTACTGGTATTCAGTGATGGAGAATTTCAGCCCGCCTTTGAAGAGAGTGTTAGAGGAGCCACTGTATTTATTATCCAGTCCACATTTCCCCCTGTGGAAAATATGTTTGAGTTGCTTCTAATGATAGATGCTGCAAGAAGAGCATCCGCATACAAAGTTAATGCGGTTATACCATACTTTGGCTGGGCAAGACAGGATAGAAAAGATAGGCCTAGAGTCCCAATTGGAGCAAAATTGGTTGCAAATCTGCTGGCTGCAGCCGGTTGCGACAGAGTAATGACAGCCGATTTGCACGCCGATCAGATCCAAGGTTTTTTTGATTTTCCTGTCGATCACATATATGCAAGCTCCATTTTTCTGCCATATTTGCGTGAACTTAACATTGAAAATATGTCAATTGCAGCACCTGATATGGGTGGAGCAAAAAGAGCAAATGCATACTCACGTATTCTCGGATGCCCATTGATTATTTGCCACAAGTCGAGAGAAAAGGCCAATGTGGTTGGTTCAATGACCGCTATTGGAGAAGTAGAAGGCAGAAATATAGTTTTGATTGATGATATGATAGATACGGCAAGTACTATCACAAAAGCTGCAGACATGCTTATTGAAAAAGGTGCTTTGAGCGTCCGTGCTCTTGCAACTCACGCTGTGATGTCAGGACCATCATATGATAGAATTGCCAAGTCAAAGCTGACAGAAGTAATTCTTTCAGATACCATTCCTCTGTCCACTGACCCTAATTTAGACACATCTAAGATTAAAATTCTGTCGGTTGCAGATATTTTTGCAGATGTGATTGAAAAGGTATATAATAATAAATCGATAAGTACTAGCTTTGTTTTTTGATATGTTAACAGGCATGACTCCAAATCTTCTTCATGAAAAAATAGTGGAAACACTTAAATTTTTTATGAAAAGCGCAATGAAGGATA
>DOVA01000110.1 GCA_003520315.1 Rikenellaceae bacterium
GACTGTTGCAGTGCATCTTTTACCAACAGGATATTTATCTGCTATAGTAGCCCAAGGATCTGGTTTAAGTTGCTTGATGCCAAGAGACATCTTTCTTTCATCCCTGTCAAGGGTAAGAATAACCGCCTCAACTTCATCTCCAACTTTAAGAAAATCCTGAGCACTGCGAAGGTGAAGAGACCACGACATCTCAGAGACATGGATCAAACCTTCTACACCGGGCTGTATCTCAATAAATGCACCATAATCAGCAATAACCACAACCTTACCCTTTACCTTGTCTCCAACCTTAAGGTTAGGATCAAGAGAGTCCCATGGATGAGAACTCAATTGCTTAAGTCCAAGAGCAATACGCTTCTTTGTGTCGTCAAAATCAAGAATAACAACATTTATTTTTTGATCTAGCTGAACAACTTCCTCAGGATGATTTATTCTGCCCCATGAAAGATCTGTGATGTGAATTAGACCGTCAACGCCGCCAAGATCGACAAATACACCATAAGATGTTATATTCTTGACAACACCCTCAAGAATCTGACCCTTCTCAAGTTTACCTATAATATCGGCCTTTTGTGCCTCAAGTTCGGCCTCTATAAGAGCCTTGTGGGAAACAACCACGTTTCTGAATTCGTGATTTATCTTGACTATCTTAAACTCCATAGTCTTGTTGACAAAAACATCATAATCCCTTATAGGTTTGACATCTATCTGCGAACCAGGAAGAAATGCTTCTATTCCAAATATGTCTACAATCATGCCACCTTTGGTTCTGCATTTAATATATCCTTTAATAATCTCGTCCTTTTCAAAAGCCTCGTTAACTCTGTCCCAAGAACGAAGTGAGCGAGCTTTCTTATGCGAAAGAATGAGCTGTCCTTTCTTGTCCTCTGCATTTTCAACATATACCTCAACCTTATCCCCTACAGCCAGGTCAGGATTGTAACGAAATTCATTGATACTTATAACACCCTCACTTTTGTAACCAATATTAACTATCACCTCTCTTTTGTTAACATTAACAACCGTCCCCTCAACAACCTCATTTTCAATTACTTTAGAAAGAGTTTGACTGTAACTGTCCTCGATTGTAGATTTGTCAGCATCGTACATAGTCTCTTTTTCAAATGCATCCCAATCAAAATTATCGCCAGATACAGAGGCATTACTTTTACNNTACGCTTATTGGCTGCTTCTTCTGCAATAACAGCAGCAGAATCATCATCGATGAAAGCTTCCAATTTCTCTTCCCTGCTCACAGGGAGCACAGGTTCTTCCTGTTCGAGTTCTTCTTTTTTAAGATCTTTTACCATTTTTAATTTTTAAAATTCAAGTAGTTAGACATTATTTATAGTATATCCTATAATTTGGCAAAATTAAATATAATTTTCGCTTATACAAAATAACTGCAAACAGCCATTTTGAATTATCTTTGGAAAAAGAAAAGTTATGAAAAACACAAATGGATTTCGCTCCTTCCCACGGAATTTCTGGACAGCTGTAACAATGGAATTTCTTGAACGTGGTGCCTATTATTCAGTGATGTCCATACTCTCTGTTTACCTGATACTCTCTCCTGAGACTGGTGGACTCGGATTCACAAAAGAACAGGCAGGTGCAGTTCTTGGAATAATCCCCCCGTTGCTCTATTTTCTGCCCATAGTTGCAGGAGCAATAGCAGAAAGATATGGATACAGACGGGTACTTTTCTTCGCATTTGTATGCATAGTTGCCGGATATCTATTCACCGGCCTTTCTCATACTTACGCGCTTGTTTTACTTTCACTTGTAGTTCTTGCTCTGGGGGCAGGATTCTTCAAACCGGCTATTTCAGGCACAATCGCAAGGAGTACAAATGACAAAAATTCAAGCCTTGGATTTGGCATTTATTATTGGTCAATTAATCTGGGAGCATTTCTTTTTCCACTTATTTTAGTGCCAATACTAAAGAGCATATCATACAACTATGTATTTTACATGGCTTCTATTTTGGGATTGATATTAATTCTTCTAAACCTCTTTATCTATAGAGAACCCGAAAAAGCCGTCTCAGATAAAAGTCTGAGCCAAGTACTTAAAGAGATGGTACTTGTAATTAAGGATTGGAAGTTCCTGCTTATGATATTACTCTACTCCGGATTCTGGATTCTCTATTTTCAAATGTATGGAACTGTATTATGGTATGTTAAGGACTACATGGATATGACACCTGTAAATCATGTTGTAAATTCATTTCTGTCAATTTTCGTAGAAAATCCCTCATGGAAATTTGATGTAGAGCATGTGACAGTAATTAATGCTGGAGTTATTATTCTTCTTCAACTTGTTGTCTCCAATCTGGTGAAAAATTGGCCGGCTCTTCCTACAATGATCATGGGAATTGGGTTTGGCACGATTGGAATGGCAATTCTGTCTCTATCTACAAGTCCATGGGTTTTTATATGTGGCATCATGACATTCACATTGGGAGAGATGACAACTCATCCAAAATTCATATCATATATAGGGATGATAGCCCCTTCCGATAAAAAGGCCCTCTATCTCGGTTATTCGTTTCTATATGGAGTTATA
>DOVA01000224.1 GCA_003520315.1 Rikenellaceae bacterium
TCCGTGCTTTTATAGACCGCTTACTTTTCACAGCGTCAGAAAAGGCAACCAGCGCAATTGACCACTCATCGTCGTTTTTTGAAATGTAGTGCTTGGCTGTTTTTGATGCGGTTTTTAATATAAAAAATTCATGTTTTTTTATAAACTCAGATAACTTCTCGTCGTCGTGTGCTACAGTAATTGCCATCTGATCAATTTCTCGCAGTTCAATCATCTCCTGATGTGTTTTTATTCACTTACCAAGCAGTAAATGAAGAACCTCGATTTTTTTACTGTCTATATTTTCATATAGACACAAAAATGATTGTGAGGTCAAAAATATAAAAATAGTGGATACGCCAAATACCCAATTAAGTATAAAAGTTTCTATCATAATTACTTACGATACCTTTCCAAATATTTTTGGGGTATGCCTATGCAGTCCAGAACAACAAGATCCGCATCTGACTCTTTAAGCTATCTGTTACACGTCATATATCCTCGAGTATTCCGCAAGGTGATGCAGCAAATGCTGAAACCTTGTCTACCAGTTTGCACTATCTGTCCTTTGCCTACTCTATCTGGATCTCTGATCGTATCAGAACATTGATGCTGCTCTTCCTTGTAAGAATCGGAACTCAAGCATTTCGTGAACCTGATTTGTTTACAGATAATAAAATGCGTTTCAGAACTTCGTAATTTACTCTCCCAGGTACTGTATCCAAAGCAATTATTATTGGTTTATATCTTTAGGTCAAATATGACATTAGCCATTGCTTTAACAATCGTTCACGTCATCATTTTGGTTGAACCGTTGCTAAGTACAAACCGTATTACCCCACCCTTGTCAGTCTACAGTGGCATTTTTAAAGCCGCAGGATCAGATATTCAAATTGTCCAAAATCTCAAAATGAGGAATAAGGCTATTGTAGTCCTGATAGTCTATTAATCCATCATGCTGAAGCCTGCCAGCTAAAATGTATGGCGCAATACCAATCTTGTTCGCATATCTTTTTATCTCGTCATAGTCTGTATAATCGTATGTACTCTTGAATCTATCGTAATCCTCTTTGGGAATCAGCATATTGCTGGCAATTTCATCAGCTTCGTATTCGTCATCAGACTTTTCGTAGTTAATATGAATTTCCTTTCTTGAATGGTTTAATATATGAGCAATTTCATGGAAAAATGAGAACCAAAACACATCTGCCCGCTTTCCTCTTCCACTTAACGCAAGTATGGTTCTGTTGTTTCTCCAGATTGTAGCTCCGCAAATATATGTCTTAGGAATGTAATTCACAAGAACTAAAGCTATGCCTGCTTCAGCACAAATTCTTCTCATCTCAGGATAAAAACCAATTTCAGCATTTAAAGTCAGTTCTCTGAACCTTGGTATAAATTTTCGAAGCTTTGACTTATCAAACTCTTCAACATCAATAGCGAGTCCATCGACTTCAGCCTTCCTGAGCCATGCTAACGCTCCATAATCCGAGACCTCATTGGAACTTTTTTGAGTCCGGAAGGCCACAGAATACGATCTTATTATTGAATGAAGATTGCTCACACCGAAAAAATTCCTAAGCCTTAAAACTTTTTCCTTCTTGTCATTAGTCTTTTCAATCCAGCCATTATCGCTAATCTCCTTGTACGGTATTAATTTGAGGATCTCATTCTCTTCTTCAAATTTGTTTTCTTCTTCAATTCTTGCTTTATTTAGCTGATAGAGGGTTTCCAGCTTCATCCAAAACTCTGCACTCGGTCCTACTACTGATTCAAGTTTCAATGCAGTGTCATAAGTGATTGGAGAAATACCGCTTAGAACATTGCATAAATGCTTTTCTGAAATATCCAACCTTGTTGCCAACTCTTTCTGATTTATTCCAAGGAATTTCATATTTTCTCTTATTGTCTCTCCGGGCGTGATAGCAATTGCAGGGATATACTTGTTTTCATTTTTTCTAACCATGGTAATCCCCCACTTCTTCAATTCTGATTACAGTAATGCGTTCCAATTTTCTTTTGTCATTTCCATTCTCAAGTATAGGCCTAAAGACCAGACTGTGTGGATGAACCAGTTCAACAGCATACAGGTCTTCCCTGCTAAACTCAAGTTTACGCAGTCTTGCTGAAGGAATCGCCATAATGTACTTCAAACTGCTTTCCGCTAACAATTCTCCAATTCTTTGAGCCAGTCTGTTTCCAATATTTGCACCAAATTCCTTCTGTGCAAGACTTGGATCTTCGCATTGCCGTTTCAGATTACTGGTTCTGAATTCCACTTTGATTATAGATTAACATCTCTTTTCATTCAATGCATTTATTAACCTGTCAGGTTAATAAATATTTTATTTGAATAAGTAAACCTACAATTATTATCTGCGTTTTATTATAAGAAATAACAGTATATTCTCAAATCAACTCTGATTTTGATAGCAAAAAGAACCCACCAAGTAATGAGATAATTGCTATCTGCCTACTTAGTGGGTCACTGCTACTCTATATTGCTTTTTAAGTTTCTTTGTATGAATGCTCCAAGTCCCATTCTAAATATTCAAGACTATCGGCTTCGCTCAGTACGCTCCAATTTTACAGTTACTTGGTTATCCATATCCGGGCATTTTACAGTTATTGTATCTCCTTCCCACCAGGGCAAATTGCCTCCAAACTGAAAAGTCATCAGATTAGGAAATATGTCATGATAGAAAAAACCGCACAATCCACCACAATCATAGCATCCGATGTCAAATTGATCTCCTATATGATTATTACGCGCTTTCGATACC
>DOVA01000108.1 GCA_003520315.1 Rikenellaceae bacterium
CTTCCTACAGGAAAAAAATTATACCAAAACTGATGAATGGCGTCCAACTGTCTTTGAGTCAGAAACGAATAGTCACATTCAATCTCTTTTAGATCTTGAATATTTGCAAAAAGTTTCCCTGCATCGACTAAATATTTATCAACATCATCAAAATCTGAAAGGATTATATCCCCCCAATAAATAAATTCGTCAAAGCTCTCTTTTTTGGTCGAAATAGAGTTGTAGAGAATCCATAATTCAGTAAGCGCCTCTATTCTGTCAACCTGCTTAAGCGATGATAGTTGTTCAAAAAGATCGTTAATTGTAACAATAACAGGAGAAAATACCGGTTCCCTTATAACGGATGCTAAAGCTCGCTGAAAAAAAAGCGAAGCTCTCCGATTTGGAAAAACAAAACAGTACTCGGAAATCAAACCTTTTTCTCTTTCATAAAAGGCAGTTGCTATGAAATTAAGAAAATCCATCAGACTCTTCTTCTGAGCTTTTCGGCTATCTCCTCATAACCAGGTTTCCCCAGCAAGGCAAACATGTTGTTTTTGTAATCTTCAACTCCTGGCTGATCAAATGGATTGATTTCCATCATGTATGCGCTAATCCCACATGCAAATTCAAAAAAATAGAAAAGAGCTCCAAGGGAATATTCCGATATGTTCCCAATTATAATCCGAATGTTTGGAACTCCACCGTCAACATGGGCTATGCGAGTTGCGGCCTCTGCCATTTTGTTACATTCATCAATTCTTTTACCAGCTATAAAATTCAATCCGTCCATATTCCGGGCATCCTCAGGAATTACTGCACATCTTGAGGAATCTTCCACACTGAGGACACTTTCAAAAAGAATTCTCTCACCACTCTGGATATATTGGCCCATTGAGTGAAGATCGGTAGTATAATTTACTGATGCAGGATAAATCCCTTTACCATTTTTTCCTTCACTCTCACCAAAAAGCTGTTTCCACCATTCGGCAAAATATTGTAATTTGGGATTGTAATTTGCTAATATCTCTATTTTCCATCCCTTGTTATAAAGTGCATTTCTTATAGCAGCATATTCAATGGCAGGATTGTTATGGTCTCTCAAATGACATATTTTCTGCATCAAACAAGCTCCGCGCAACAGAAACCGAATATCAAATCCCGCAAGAGCAATCGGAAGCAAACCTACAGGAGTTAAAACTGAGTAGCGTCCTCCTACATCGTCAGGTATAATAAATGTTTCATAGCCCTCACTGTCGGCAAGTTCCTTGAGTGCACCATGACTTTTATCAGTAACTGCAACAATCCTATTAGCAGCTTCCACCTTTCCATACCTTTCTTCCAAAGATTTTCTTATCATTCTAAAAGCCACGGCAGGTTCTGTTGTGATCCCTGACTTGGATATAACCACACAAGCTATACTCTTTTTGTCTATAATATCAAACAACTCCGCCATATAATCTTCTGATAGATTCTGACCTGCATAAAGAATTACAGGAAAACTCCGCCTGCCCAAATAGGCACCAAAAGAATGAGACAAAGCATCTATAGCCGCCTTGGCACCTAAATAGGAACCACCTATACCAATTACAACAACAACTTCTATCTTATCTTTCCATAGTGCAACTATCTGATCTATTCTTTGCAAAACAGCTTCATCAGTGTTGGTTGGCAAGTCAAGCCAGCCAAGGTAATCATTACCTATTCCAGAGCGATTGATAAGAGTGTCAAATGAAGCTATTGCACGTTTTTTTGCATCAACAATTTCTTCTCTTGTTAAAAAACCATTAATTGCTTCCAAATTAATTTTTACTACCTTTTCCATAGAAACAATCTATTTAATTTTACTATTATTCCAGCTTAGAGGTAAGCTCTTTCATTACAGAAGCAGTATTCTCCCTTCCATATAAAATTCTGTACATAGCATCAGCAACTGGCATATCCACATTGAATTTCTGATTTAACTCCCAGATGCACTTAGTACCATAATAACCCTCCGCAACCATTTTAGTCTCAAGCAATGCGCTTTTTACTGAATATCCTTTGCCAATCATTGTGCCAAATGTTCTGTTTCTGCTAAATTTAGAATAACATGTCACAAGAAGATCTCCCAAATAGGCACTTTTAGTGGTAGATCTTTCGGAGTCAGGATGAGCAACATGCAAAAAACGTCTCATCTCGTGAAATGAGTTTGTTACAAGCACTGCCATAAAATTGTCCCCATATCCAAGAGTAGTTGCAACTCCGGCAGCAACGGCATATATATTCTTAAGAACAGCAGCGTATTCAACTCCAAAAATATCAGTTCCAGGAATTGTTTTTATATAGCTGCACGAAAAGAGATTGCAAAGATTTAAAGCAGTTTCTCTGTATTTGCTTGAAAGCGTAAGATAAGAAAGTCTCTCCAAAGCTATCTCCTCAGCGTGGCAAGGCCCACTAATTACTCCGATTCTGCTGAAAGGAATTTTATGAACCCTGTGAAAATATTCAGCAATAGTAATATTATCTCCAGGAATAATGCCCTTTATTGCAGATATAATAAATTTATCCTTTAAATTTTGAATTTTAGTAACTTCAGGCAAAAAATAGGGCGAAGGAATACAAAAAAGCAATACATCAGCGCCATTTACAATTTTATTGATATCGTTACTGATTTTCAGCCTTGATGTGTCAAAGTGTACATCTTCAAGATAGAGAGGGTTGTGTCCAGTTGTTTTAATAGATTCCAGTACCCTTTTGTTTCTGATGTACCATGAGATTTCTCCACAATTGTTGAGAAGTAATTTAGCCAGAGCCGTAGCCCAGCTTCCAGCACCAATGACAGCCAAATTCGGATTTTTTCTTTCTATATAATTCTCCATAACAGAACAAATATACCCAATTTGAGCCATAAACGAAATAATTAAATACTTTTGCTAAGCATTTTACAAATCATTATGGAGCTGGACAACCTGTATACTAAAGCATTAAATCTTGAGCCATTGAATTGCAGTGAAGGCATGGAACTTTTTCAAAAGGCTCCTGTCAATGAATTATTTTCACTTGCAAAAAGACTTCGCTATATTCATAATCCTGAGTCAAAAGTTAGTTGGCAGATCGATAGAAATGTCAATTATACAAACGTATGCATATCAGGTTGTATTTTTTGCAATTTTCACTGCAACATTTCACAAAAAGAGAAGAGCTTTACAATTACTGAAAGTCAACTTGAAGATAAAATAACTGAACTTCGTAAACTTGGTGGAGACCAACTGCTTCTGCAAGGAGGATTACACCCTGAATACAACATCTCATATTATGAAGAACTATTTAGAAAAATCAAGGCAATCGATCCTCTTATAAAACTAAATGCTCTAGGCCCTCCGGAAATAGCACATATTGCAAAGTTGAGCAATCTCTCTATCAAAAAAACACTTGTTCGTCTCTCACTTGCAGGCCTGGATACTCTTCCCGGTGCAGGTGCCGAAATTCTTTCAAACAGGGTTAGGAAGATAATTTCTCCTGCCAAACCTGGAGTTGAAAGCTGGATAGAAGTTATGGAAGAAGCACATAAACTTCACATTGGCACTACAGCTACTATGGTTTATGGACATATAGAAACTCTCGAGGAAAGAATTAAACATTTAATTTTGCTTAGAGACATTCAAAACAGAAAACCTGCTGAAGCACCTGGTTTCAGAGCTTTTATCAGTTGGCCGATGCAGACAGCAGACACAAAACTGGCTGAAAAATTTAAACTCAGACAACTTTCTCTTATCGAACATCTAAAAATGATAGCAATTTCCAGAATTATTCTCAACAATGTTGATCACATCCAAG
>DOVA01000163.1 GCA_003520315.1 Rikenellaceae bacterium
GCCAGCCTCATAAGCCTCTTGCACAAAGAGAAAAAACGTTGACGAAAATTGTCATACTCTCCTCTCTCGACAACCCCAAGAGCAGTCTCATCTTCAGCAGCTTTCTTTAAAATTCTCTCCACAACTATGGCAGACGGTTTAAAGACAGCAAATGCAACAGCAGGATTAACTCTTGCATTCTCAATTGTTTTAAGTATCTCACTATAGGCTTCTTCAATGTCTGAAAGCTCGGAACTACTTTCAGCAGAATAATCCAGAATAGACTCTATACCGGAATTATACAGACGCTTCACTACTTCTTTGCACTCCTCTATTGTCTCTCCACCCACAAATTGTCGATAAAGAGTCGGCTTAAGAACCCAGTTAAGTGGTATCCCAAGCCTTACAGCAACATCAGAGGCAGACTTTACACTCTTCATCAAAAAGTTGGAATTCATAGCAGAAAACAGTGCATATGCCATCCGTAAATCTCTGTTACTCTTGTAAGCATAAGCCCTTTGCGTATTGTTAAAGTCAAGCATTACCTGAAAAAATTAAATTAATTATTATTTAACGCAATTACAGACCAATTTGTTCAGCATTTCACACTAATCACATAAAAAAGGAGCACCTCGAAAGGTGCTCCTTAATTATATTCAATAACTATCAGAGTTACGGTTTAACAACTCTAATATTGAGAGTGTAGCTCTTAGTAACACCGAACAGGTCAGTTATAGTCAATGTTACAGGAACATCTACGTATGCTGTAGGAAGCTCAGCAACAGCGTTGGTAGCCTTGATATCCCAATCATTACCATTAGGAGTCAAGCTTACAAGGTGTGCAAGGTCAGCCTGAGGAGTTACAGTAACAGTAGCTGCTCTAACGTCTCTTGCAGCGTCGAATACTTTAAGGTCGTTTCCAAGGTAATCGTTGATCCTGTAATAAGGAGCGAATTTCATGGTAGTTGAAAGGTCACCATTTGTTACCTGGAGTATTGCAGGACCAGAGGTAGGAGTAAGGGCAACCATGTTACCTTCTTTAACCTCACTCTTAGAAGTTACAGTGATATTATCGATTTTAACCTTGTTGTTTACATTACCAAAGTAGTAGTAGTAGAGTTCTACATTGTAACTATCGTAGATAGTCTTGTTGTTAATATTGAAACGAGTGCTGCTTGTACCTGTAAGTGGTGCAGGATGTTCTGTGGTAGGTGTATCGGTTACAACAAATCCATAATTGTTTGTACCAATCTTAGGAAGTGTCTCAGTAGCATTTGTTGTAAGATTTACATAGGCATTGTACAGATCATAGTATGTAGGATATACATTCTGTGCAACTGTACCAAATGATGTACCGTAAACTGTAAGTACCTGACCGTTAAATAGATTTGCCTTGTGAGCTGCAGCAGCTGTAAGGTCAACTGAAGGGTTAACGATAGTAAATGGCAAGCCTACAGTGAATGTACTACCTGTAGCATATGTACGAACGTCTGTAAATTGCAGAACACCAGTATAGTTACCAGGAATTGCAGTAGTTTCGTCAAATGTAAACCTAATCTTGCGTACATCCTGAATCTTTGAAGTTGTTGTCAACTTAGGACCCCAAGTACCTGCAACATCCGGCGTAATAACATTTCCATTTGCATCCAAAAATTCATAAGTTACACCAGGAATATTAACTGGAGGTGTACCATAGACAAGCTTAACTTCCAGATTAGTAGCATTGTTTCTCCAAAGTTCAGTTTTTCCAAGAGCGTCAAGCTGAGTAAACATGGATGTCAGCATAACTGTAACCTGATCTGCAGGAGATGCTGCTGTAGTAAGTGTAAATGTGCCTACGTTAATTGAATTGATGGCATCGTTAAGTGCAGAATAGAAAGTAACATTAATAGGACTTTCAGTATATTTGCCCAACCAGTCCATTGTCTTAATTGTATAAGGAATAATCTTATTATTAAGATTGGATACTGTGGCAGTGGTTGTGGAAGTTGTAACTGAAGCACCTGTATGAGTAATGTAAGGTTCAACATCTGTATTGCCGGAACCTATTATTGCCTCACTCTTGAAGAAATCTGTAGCAACAAGTTTTCTTGCAGGACTAACATCAGTCCTATTGTAGTAGTCCAACAGACTCTTAGTTGTCCCGATTGGAATGTAGACAGGACTACCAAAATCAGCATTTGGACTGAAAACTGTGTTAACATCCTGTTGAACCTTAATACTGTACTGATATCCAGAGAATACTTTACGAGTACCCTTAGTTGCACGAATGGCCAATTCATTTGTTTCTCCAATGTTAGCAGCGGCAATGGCAGCTGTTGGAGTGAAATTCAGAGTATAGAGACCGTTTGCTCCATCAACATACTGAGCAAAAGCTCCTGAATAACCCTGCACAACTGATGAAGGCTGAATTACATAGTTTGAACCATCCTGCTTGATAACTTCGAAAGTATAACCTGAAATCGATGCTGCTGCAGGATTAACTATAACAGGAAGCTTACCTGAGGAACGTAAGAGTGATCCATAAGTAACACCTGACCAAGCTTGTGCACTGGTAGACAGTGGAGCACCATACATTGTAGTATATGCAGCTGCAGTAGCAGGTACAGCACCAAAACTGATAACAGCTTTTGTGTTACCGATTGGAGAAAGAAGGCTGATAATATCATTTCCAAGTACATAATCTGCTGCCAGACCAACATTGTAGCTTGTTAGAGCATTATTGTTGTCTGGGTCAGGAATAGTAATCACAAGAACATGATTGACTTCATCAAAAACGATTGTAGGAATCACAACATTAGTGGCAACTCCATTAACTGTCAAATAGCCATTGGCTGAAGAAACATTATTGTTATCGATCTTCGCAAGGATTTCATGACCGTTAGCATCCAATATGCGGGTAGCAGTTCCGCCACTTGATGCAATTACTGTCCAGTAACCCTCGGCATCAATACCGACAATAGGAGTAAAACCAGTAGCACCAGTAGCACCAGTAGGACCAGTAGGGCCTGTAGGACCAGTAGGACCTGTAGCTCCTGGGGTACCATTGTTAACCTGAATGGTTGTATTGTCTGAGAACTTAATTAAATAGCCGGTAGTATTTTGTGTAACACTTGTAATAAGCTTACCGGCAGTGATGGCTTGTTGCAAAGAAGTAATAGCAAGCTTGTTTGCAGCAACATCGGCTTTCAATTGATCGATGTCATCTGAATAGTCCTTTTGGCAAGAACCAAGAGATAGCACGAGTGCGCACATAAACGCACAGATACCGAAAAATGTGAATTTTCTTTTCATTTTTTAATTCTTAAGTTAAAAATTTTTAAATTAAACAATTTTGATTGGCAAATATAGGTAATTATTTTATTCAATTTCCTTATTACTCATATATTATCGCAAATGTATGCAAACATTTTAATATCTGCAACACATCTTTGAAACAATTATTATGTTTTTCATAATTCATAGCAAATATAAAACATATTTTTTTTAAAATTTTCCACTTATCAAAAAATTAAAACACGATATATAACAAAATTTCGCCAACGGTTACAGTCATTGACGAAATTTCCTTTTAGCATTTGCGGAGAGGGAGGGATTCGAACCCNNACCGCCGCAATCGACCACTCTGCCACCTCTCCTGTGGGGCTGCAAATATATGGTTTTTTTTACTTTCTCCAAAAAAACAATTTTGCTTTAATGCTCAAACATTTATGTTCATGGTATAATATTTGCTGATGGAAAATAATTACTAACACAAACGACTATATGAAAACAACATTCGAAAAAGATATTCTGGAACTTGAGGAAAGCCTTTCCAGATACGCATATAGCCTCACCTTCAACAGGGACGATGCTAAGGATCTTGTCCAGGAGACTTTCTTCAAAGCTCTGAATAATCAAGAAAAATTTAGTGACCAGACTAATATAAAAGCCTGGGTATATACAATAATGAAAAACACTTTCATCAATGATTACCGTAGACGGACAAAAAGGCAGGCTTTATTCAGCAGCGATGTGCAGGAATACGTTCTTAATAACAGACCGGCAGAACATAATCCTGAAAGTGAATTTAGCTTCAGAGAATTGACAAAAGTAGTTAACTCTCTTGAACCAGAGTTCAGAGTACCATTTCAAATGCATGACAGTGGATATAAATATCAAGAAATAGCTGATGAACTTGGGCTTCATTTGGGAACGGTCAAGAGCCGGATACATTTTTCCCGTCAGAAGCTGATGGAGAAGCTGAAGTAAAGTATTTTCTTTCGAACAGAAGCATGTATATCACTCCAATTGTAATACATGAATCTGCAATATTAAAAATTGGCCTGAAAAATATAAAGCGTTCTCCTCCAATAAAAGGGACCCAATTTGGCATAATTGTATCTATCAATGGGAAGTAGAGCATATCGACGACTTTGCCAAATAAAAACGGAGCATACCCACCACCCGGCGGAAAAAGAACAGCTACTTGAGTTGGCGTTGATTCACTGAATATCAACCCATAAAATAGACTGTCAAAAATATTTCCTACCGCACCCACAAGAATTAAAGCAACGCCAACCAACACTCCCATGGGAGCATTATGAGCAATAAGCTTCCTGATGTAATAGACAATAAATACAGCCAATCCAATTCTAAAAAGGCTAAGAGCAAGTTTACCCAGAGTACCACCCAACTCCATTCCAAAAGCCATTCCATTATTCTCAACAAAAAGAATCTGGAACCAGTCAAAGATTCTGATGCTCTCCCCAATTTTCATATTTGTCTTGATCAGAATTTTGACAACCTGATCAATAAGAAGGATCAGTACAATGAAGATTGTTATTTTTTTCCCTTTTGAGAGATGCATCTATCAGTCTCGCTTTTTTTTAGCTTCGACGCTAAGTGTAGCGTGAGGAACAAGCATGAGCCTCTCCTTGGGAATAAGTTTGCCTGTCTCTCTGCATATTCCATATGTTTTGTTCTCAATACGAACAAGAGCTGCTTCGAGAGATTGAATAAATTTGTATTGCCTCTGCGCTAACTGTCCAGCCTCCTCTTTTGAAAGGGCAGAGGCACCTTCCTCAAGAACCTTGAATGTAGGCGAAGTATCCTCAGTATCGTTGCTAGAGCTATGTGTTACAGCCGACTTGAGCTGCTGATACTCCAATTTTGCAGCTTCCAGCTTCTCAGTGATAAGCTCTTTGAACATTTGAAGCTCCTCATCACTGTAACGGACCTTTTCCAAATGTTCAGTCTCTTTGTTCCCTTTCTTTGCCATATCTCTTTAAGTTAAAAACGTAAATATAATAATTAATAAAGAATTTTATTATCACTCTCTTTCCAAATTTCAAAAGGCATATTACTCTCTTTTACGGCAATCTGTTCTGTCCTTATTGTACGATCTGAAAAAGGAAGAGCTATCTCTTCATATATAAAGGCATCATCAAAACCTGCATCCCGGGCATTCGTCTTGTCTGCAGCAAATATTATCCCGTCAACTCTGGCCCAATAGGCAGCCGAAAGACACATTGGACAAGGTTCACAACTTGCATAAAGAGTACATCCCTTTAAATTGAAAGTGCCAAGTTTGTGACAAGCATTTCTGATTGCATTAATCTCAGCATGAGCAGTTGGATCGTTATCGATAGTTACACTATTGACTCCCGAACCCAAAACTTCACCATCCCTTACTATCAATGCTCCGAAAGGACCACCTCCGTTTTCCCTGACATTATCAGCAGCTAAAAAAATAGCTTTTTTCAAATAATCTTCCCTTTTCTCCATGTACCAATTTTTAAGTTATGCCCGTTCTGCCTTAATTTTTAAAGTTCCTCCATCCCATTCTATTTCAGTTCCGTCTATATTTGGATCAAGTATCAAATCCTTTGCCAAAGTCTGATTACAAATATATTCCTTATAGTATTTCAATGCTTCAACGATCTCTTCAAGAGGCTGAATGAAAACAATAACCTT
>DOVA01000113.1 GCA_003520315.1 Rikenellaceae bacterium
CGGGACTCCTGGCGAGAAAGCAGCTTCAATCTATATTCAAAAAGAACTCTCAAAATTGGGGATAGAATCAATGTTTGGAGACGAGGGAGAAATTTTCTCTTTTCTTTCAACATTTGGGGATACGATTTCTTCACAAAATGTAGCAGGAATTATTGAGGGGTATGACCCGAAACTCAGAGATGAGTTAATAGTCGTTGGCGCACATTACGATCACCTTGGATTTAATAAGCTTGAAATTAACGGCAGAGAAGTGACTCAGATTTTTCGAGGGGCTAATGATAATGCATCAGGAACAGCTGTGATGCTTGAAGTTGCAAGAGAGTTGGTTAAAGTTTCCTTTGATTTGCGCCGTTCTGTTATATTCATTGCTTTTGGAGCTTCTGAGACCTCACTTACAGGATCTTGGTATTTCCTGGAGAGTGGCGAAAGTTTCAAAGACAGGATTAAGCTGATGATAAACATTGACCAGGTTGGCACTTCTGAAGGAGAGTACCATCCGATTGCTTATATATACCCTTCTATTAATCAGCTCACTGATATTGTTAAAAATGTTTCTGCCAAGCCGGTTATGATTTTGCCGGAAATAAGAGGAAATGACACTTTCTCTTCCGACCATATTAATTTTGTTTCACAGGGAATACCGGTGATTATGTTTACGACTGCCCTGAGAAAAAAACTGCCATATGATAAGGAGGAAAATGAGAAGCTTGATTTAGAAGGCATGGCGTCATTGACTCACTATATTGCAGAGCTTGTACATACTGCAGCTAATATGGATATAATTGTTTCGGACACATCCGCAAAGCAAAAAGAGAGTGTTGAAAAACCCGAGAAATCTGAAGGTGAAAGAGTTTATACACTTTATGATGTTGACAAAAAGCCATCATTTCTTAACGGTGGCGAGGAACAATTTCTTAACAGATGGATATATGACTACATAAAATATCCAAAAGCTGCAATTGAAAATTGAATTCAAGGGAAAGTCATTGTAGAATTCGTCATAGAGAAAGATGGCTCTGTTACTTCAGTAAAAGTTGTCAAATCTGCTGGAGACCTCTTGGATGCTGAAGCTGTTAAAGTTATTTCGGCTTCGCCAAAGTGGAAACCTGGCATGAAAGGCGGAGAAGCAGTACGTGTCAAGATGGCTGTTCCTGTAGAATTTAAACTGAGAAAATAGCTTTTTTTGACTACCTTTGCAGCTTATATTATTTAAGCGAAAAATGGAGTACAATTTTCTTGAGATTGAGAAAAAGTGGCAGAAGTATTGGTCAGATAATGAAGTGTTTAAGGTTGAAATTGATCCTTCAAAGCCGAAATATTACGTATTGGACATGTTCCCATATCCTTCGGGAGCAGGGTTACATGTAGGACATCCGCTTGGATATATTGCAAGTGACATTTACAGCAGATATAAGCGGCTAAAAGGCTATAATGTCCTTCATCCCATGGGTTATGATGCGTTTGGCCTCCCTGCTGAACAATATGCAATTCAGACAGGCCAGCACCCGGCAGTTACTACAGAAAAAAATATAGCAAGATATAGAGAACAGCTCGATCGTATAGGATTTTCCTATGACTGGTCAAGGGAAATTCGCACATGTGATCCTTCTTATTATAAATGGACACAGTGGGCATTTCTCGAGATGTTTGCACATTGGTATAATATTGAAACAGATAGAGCTGAAAAGATATCGGATCTTATTACTGTCTTTGAGAAGGAAGGCAATTTAAACATAAAAGCTTCATGCAGTAATGTTAAAAAATTTACTGCTGATGAATGGAACCAATTTTCAGAAAAGGAGAAAGCGGATATTCTCATGTGTTATAGAATAGCTTATCTTGGTGAAACATCTGTAAATTGGTGCGCTGCTTTAGGGACTGTTCTTGCAAATGATGAAGTCAAGGATGGCATTTCTATAAGAGGAGGTTATCCAGTAGAGCAGAAAAAAATGCGTCAGTGGCAGTTAAGAGTCTCCGCCTATGCTGAAAGGCTTTTGAAAGATCTTGACAGCATTGATTGGACAGATTCACTTAAAGAGATGCAGCGTAATTGGATAGGTCGATCAGAAGGGGCAGAGATGATTTTTAAAGTCAGCAATGGATTACAGGAGTTTGACATGGAGATATTTACTACAAGGGCTGATACAGTATTTGGCGTGACTTTCATGGTTCTTGCTCCTGAAAGTGACTGGGTAGATAAACTCACAACTCCACAACAAAGAAAAGCAGTTGAAGATTATGTCAACTACTGCAAAAAAAAGACAGAGAGAGAAAGAATAGCTGAAACACGTAAAGTAACTGGCATATTTACCGGCAGTTATGCTGTTAACCCTTTTACGAATGAAAAAATCCCGGTTTGGATATCGGAATATGTTCTTGCAGGATATGGAACTGGAGCAATTATGGCTGTTCCTGCTCATGACAGCCGTGACTACGCATTTGCTAAACAGTTTAATTTGCCGATTGTCCCTTTGATAGAGGGATGTGATGTTTCAGACGAGAGTTTTGATGCTAAAAATGGCGTTATGTGTAACTCAGGCTTTCTTAACGGGCTTTCAGTCGAGCAGGCAATACCTGCAGCCATTGAGGAAGTTGAGAAAAGAGGTATTGGTTGGAGAAAGGTTAACTACCGTCTCAGAGATGCGATATTTTCACGTCAAAGATATTGGGGAGAGCCATTCCCAATTTATTATAAGGATGGAATTGCTACCCCATTGGGATTTGAGCATTTACCACTCAAATTGCCGGAAATAGATAAATTTCTACCAACTGAGGACGGAGAACCACCTCTGGCACGCGCTGGGAACTGGACATTTGAAGGATACCCGCTCGAAAAAAGTACAATGCCTGGTTTTGCGGGGAGCAGTGCTTATTATTTGAGATATATGGACCCTCACAATGACAACTCACTGGTTAGCAAAGAGGCTGATGAATACTGGAAGAACGTTGATCTTTATATAGGAGGCACTGAACATGCAACTGGTCATCTGATTTATTCTCGATTTTGGAATAAATTTCTCTTCGATTTGGGTTATGTGTGTGAAAGTGAACCATTCAAAAAGCTTGTTAATCAAGGAATGATACAAGGTCGTTCCAATTTTGTTTACAGAATCAAAGGGACCAACAAGTTTGTATCATGTGGGTTGAAGGATAAATATGATACTACAGAAATACATGTTGATGTAAATATTGTTTCAAATGACAGGCTCAATATAGATGCGTTCAGGAAATGGATGCCCGAATTTGCAGATGCCGAGTTTATTCTCGAAAACGGGGAATATATTTGTGGGTGGGCGATAGAAAAAATGAGCAAGTCTATGTTCAATGTTGTAAATCCTGACATGGTGTGTGATAAATATGGAGCTGATACTCTCAGAATGTATGAAATGTTTTTGGGACCTCTTGAGCAGTCAAAACCTTGGGATACTAATGGTATTGATGGAGTTCACCGATTTTTAAAAAGATTTTGGAGACTTTTCTTTAACAAGGACAAATTTTCAGTTTCATATGAAAAGGCATCTATTAAAGAGTATAAGATTTTGCACAAACTCATTAAGAAAGTCGAAGATGACATTGAGAATTTCTCATTCAACACAAGTGTGAGTGCCTTCATGATAGCTGTCAACGAGCTTTATGAAACAGGTTGCAACAAACGTGAGATACTTGAACCCATGTTAATACTTCTCTCACCCTTTGCTCCTCATGTAGCGGAGGAGCTGTGGTCGCTGCTTGGACACGGTGACAGCATATCAAAAGCGATATTTCCTGAATATATTCAATCTTACACAGTTGAGGATACTTTTGAATATCCGGTGGCGTTTAATGGTAAGATGAGATTTAAACTGACTTTGAAGAGAGATCTTCCCAAAAGTGAGATTGAAGATTTAGTGGCAAAATCTCCTGAGACTCTCAAATATCTTGGAGAAGGTAAAATCAGTAAAATAATAGTAGTTCCAAATAAAATAATTAATATAGTTTTCTAATGGTATTACAAGCTTTTCAAGTTGACGCTTTTACAGACAGAATTTTTTCCGGAAATCCTGCCTCTGTGGTTTTTCTCGAAGAAAAACTTCCTGATGTATTGCTTGGAAAAATTGCCAGGGAGAACATGTTGCCTGAAACCGCATTTGTATTACCTACAGGTAAAGGAACATTCTCTCTCAGGTAGTTCACCCCTGATATAGAGATTGATCTGTGTGGTCATGCAACTTTGGCTACTTCGCATGTCATTTATTCTTGGTACAAGCATAAAGAAGAAGAGATCATCTTTAATACCCGTTCAGGCCAAATTAAGGTAAGAAGAGAAGGGGATATGTATGCAATGGATTTTCCTGTCAGAGAGGCACATAAGGCCTCATTGCCTGAAGAAATCTATGACAGTCTAAGTATTAAACCCAATGAAGTTTATAAGGCCAGAGACTATATGCTTGTCTATTCAACTCAGGAAGAAATAGAACTTCTTGAAATTTCACGTTCAATTTTCGATGAAATCAACATGGATCCCGGAGGAGTTGCAGTTACTGCTCCAGGAAGAGATTGTGACTTTGTTTCACGTTTCTTTACTCCCCAAGCTACAATTCTTGAAGATCCCGTAACCGGATCTGCTCACTGTACACTTGCACCATACTGGTCTGCAAAACTTGGTAAAGAGAGACTTCTGGCCAAACAACTTTCTTCCAGAGGAGGGATAATTGACTGTACAGTATTAGAGGGGATTGTAATATTAAGGGGTAAAGCTGTCATTTATTCAAAATCTGAAATATATCTTTAAAATCGGGGAATGGACAATTCAATAGTTAAAACAATAAAGTCTTATACTTTGATGACAATTGGATTGTTCATATTTGTCTTCAGCTGGACGGCATTTCTTATTCCTGAAGAAATTGCCGGTGGTGGCGTCAGTGGTTTGGCTTCTGTTATTCAATATTCTACCGGGATTAAGGTTTTTTATTCTTATCTCGTTATTAATGCTTTTCTTTTGGGAATCGGGTTTCTCATTCTAGGTAACAGTTTTGGATTCAAAACAATTTATTGTGTTGCTGTTGCTGCTCTCTTCTTTAAATTTCTGCCTTTTATTCCCTGGGTAACCGACATTGATGACAAACTGATTAATGCTCTCATAGGAGGTACTTTGAGTGGAATAGGCATAGGCATCATATTTCTTCAGGGCGGGAGTACAGGAGGAACTGATATTATTGCACTTATCATATCAAAATACAAAGAAACTTCTCCTGGCAGGGTTTTTCTTTTTTGTGATTTAGTAATTATAGGTTCGGTAATATTCATTCCTGGCAAAAGTCTATCAGATGTTATTTATGGTTACATTGAAATGGTCTCTTTCTCATATGTGGTCGATATGATTTTAACAGGAAACAAACAATCTGTCCAGATTCATGTATTTTCCTCGAAATATAAGGAAATTGCAGACAGAGTATTGAAAGATTTAAGAAGAGGAGTTACGGCTGTTAATTCTACGGGTTGGTATTCTCAGAAAGAGGGGCGCGTATTAATAATAGTTTTGAGAAAAAACCAGGTAACAGATATTACAAACCTTGTTAAAGAGATAGACAAAGACGCATTTATGACTGTGACACCGGTCATGAGCGTATATGGCAAAGGATTTGATAATTTTAAAGGCGGTAAAATTTCATGGAAAACAAAGGAAGAAACTATTTCAGATTAATTAAGGAGTATGTGATCATAACCTTTGGTCTCCGGATATATGTTTTGGGGTGGAGCGTTTTCCTTGTTCCAAACAATCTTGTTGGGGGTGGCGCAACTGGCATATCTGCAATAATTTTGTATGCAACAGGATTCCCAATTAGTTATAGCTATATAATAATCAACGGTATTCTCGTGGCAATAGCCCTTAAGGTTTTGGGTAAACAGTTTG
>DOVA01000082.1 GCA_003520315.1 Rikenellaceae bacterium
AAGAGTGGTTCAGGAAGAAGGATACAGAGTTGCAGTTGTGCCTCAGCCAAATTGGCGGGATGATTTACGTGATTTTCGCAAGTTGGGGAAACCCCGACTTTTTTTTGGAGTTAATTCTGGTGTGATGGATTCCATGGTAAATCATTATACCGCCAATAAGCGGCTAAGGAGTAACGATGCATATACGCCTGGCGGGAAATCAGGACAAAGACCTGACTATGCAGTGACAGTGTATTCGCAAATACTTAAAAGACTTTATCCTGATGTGCCATTAGTTATTGGGGGCATAGAGGCCTCATTGAGACGTCTTACACATTATGACTATTGGAAAGATGCTTTGCAGCCATCCATTCTTTTTGATTCCGGAGCTGATATTCTTGTATATGGAATGGGTGAAAAATCCATTATTGAAATTGCCAGAAAACTGGCATCAAAAGCATCTATCGAGCAATTACACACTATACCTCAAATTGGTTATCTAAGTGATTTTGAAGATGTAAATTTATCTGACAGTAAATTATTATTGAATTCCTATGAGGAGTGCCTGCAAAATAAAAAAACTTTTGTTAATAATTTTAATTTGATTGAGAAGGAATCAATTTCACTTAATGCAAGGCATATTATTGAGCCAGCACAGGGGAGATTTGTCCACATTAATCCTCCTTATGGACTTTTGTCCCAACAAGAACTTGATTCATATTATGATTTACCTTACTCAAGAAAACCGCATCCAAGATACAAGGATAAACTGATACCTGCATATGAAATGATTAAGTTCTCGATAAACACTCACCGTGGTTGTTTTGGCTCATGCAGTTTCTGTACTATTTCGGCTCACCAGGGTAAATTTGTTCAGTCTCGTTCCAAAAAATCTATTTTGAAAGAAGTTTTAAGAATGTCATCTATGGCGGAGTTCAAAGGGATAATATCAGACGTGGGTGGTCCAACTGCCAACATGTATGGAATGAATGGGAAAAACCTTGAGATTTGTAAAAAATGCAGTAAAGAAAGTTGTATTTATCCGAAGATCTGTAATAATCTTAATAGAGATCTCTCTACTTTACTTGAGCTTTATCGTGAAATTGAAAAAGTAAAAGGCGTAAAAAAAATATTTATAGGAAGTGGCATAAGGTATGATTTGATTCTTAATGAAACAGGATATCTTGATGAAACATGTAAAAGATATTTCAGAGAGGTTGTAACAAGACACACTTCCGGATGGTTTAAAATTGCTCCTGAACACACTGAAGAACATGTTCTCAAAGCAATGGGGAAGCCATCTTTCAGCTCTTTTATATTTTTAAGAGAAGAATTTAGTAGAATTACAAAAGAAGAAAGATTGAATTATCAAATAATTCCTTATTTTATGTCAAGCCATCCTGGCTGCACAATTTGCGATATGAGGACTCTATCTGAGAACCCTGCATTAAGAGGAATCAGGCTTGATCAAGTCCAGGATTTTACACCTACACCTATGACAAGATCATCAGTGGCATTTTATGCTGGAATTGACCCTAAAACAATGAAAAACATATACGTGGAAAGAGATTTGATAAACAGAAAAAAACAAAGGTCATTTTTTTCAAGAAAAAGTGATAAAATTTGACTTAATATAAAAATTTGCATTATAATTGCAGCCCAAACAACAATGAACTCACTTTACGGTAATGGATAAAAAGACAAACACTAATAAAATGAATTCTGCAAAACGAAGAGCAGTTATAAGCTATGCAAATATGAGTCCTGAGCTTATGGCAGCGTTTAAGGAAAAATATCCAAGAGGCTATACCGATTATATGGGTGAAATCTTCAAAGTGGACAAACCTGACGGTACTTTTTTTTATGCAATTTCACTTGAAGTTTCTGATGCAATTTATCTTGTCAAAATTGACGTGAAGATTGATGATTATGAAGATGCGGAGCAAGGACTTTTTGGTTCAGGTTATGCTGAAGATGAAGTTGATGAACCTGATGAATTTCCTGACGATGATGCATCTCCTGCTTTCTCTGAAGAGGAGGATTCAGACGACTAACAGATTTTATTATATTTACTTATACAAGGCTGGGTAGTTATTCGCCCTTTTTTTTGTACTTTCGTGTCTAAAATATAATGACTTTTTTTTTATCACATACCATTAAAATCAAGGATCGAATAAAAGAGATGCCTGAGAGTAATATGTTGCTCTTCTTGGCATTAATTGTCGGGTTTTGCAGCGGATTGGCTGCAGTATTTTTAAAATATTCAATTCGTTTTATAAGCCAACTTCTCAAAGGCTGGTTCAGTGGTTCTTCAGACAGTTGGCTCTATTTGCTATATCCAGGCATTGGTATGCTTCTTTCACTTTTATTTGTAAAATATGTTGTAAAGGATAATATCAGTCACGGTGTTACAAAAGTTTTGCAGGCTATTGCCAAACATGATTCAAAAATTAAGAAGCATAATATTTGGAGCTCTCTTGTATCAAGTTCATTTACTATAGGTTTTGGTGGTTCAGTCGGTGCAGAAGCTCCAATTGTTTATACAGGAGCAGCTATAGGTTCAAATCTTGCTCAAAGGCTGGGTCTTTCTTATAAAAACATGACAATTCTCCTTGGTTGTGGAGCTGCTGGTGCAATAGCCGGCATTTTTAA
>DOVA01000134.1 GCA_003520315.1 Rikenellaceae bacterium
GGCAATAATTGTTATGGAACCTCCATCAGGAAGTTGTACGGCCTTTTCATATATTTTTGCAAGATCAGAATAAAGAGATCCCGGCATTGAATCCTTGGACGGAATCTGATCCATTCTGTTGCTTACAATACTTAGTGCATCAGCATAAAGAGTCATGTCTGTAAGCAAAACCAAGACTTTTTCATTTTTATCGACTGCAAAATATTCTGCTGCAGTAAGTGCCATATCCGGGATCAAAAGTCTTTCCACAGGGGCTTGTTCGGTCGTATTTACAAAACTGATGATTTTATTAAGAGCTCCTGCATTTTCAAAACTCTGTTTAAAAAAGAGATAGTCATCATTAGTGATTCCCATGCCTCCGAGAATGATCTTGTCTACATCGGCCCTAAGGGCAACCATGGCCATTACCTGATTATAAGGTTGATCCGGGTCTGCAAAAAAAGGTATTTTCTGACCGGAAACCAAAGTGTTATTCAAATCTATGCCGGCAATACCTGTAGGAATAAGCTCAGAAGGTTGTTTTCTCCTGAAAGGGTTAACGGAGGGACCACCAAGATATCTTTTTTCACCTTCAATTGCCGGTCCGTTGTCGAGAGGTTCGCCATATGCATTGAAAAATCTGCCTGCTAATTCTTCGCTGACTTTAAGATAAGGTGGATCTCCAAAAAATGACACCTCTGCATTTGTCGGGATACCTTCTGTTCCAGCAAATACTTGTAAAGTAACAAGATCTCCCTTGATTTTAACTACTTGAGCCAATCTATCCCCAACAGAGGCAAGTTCATCATTAGCTATACCTTTTGCTCTAAGAGATACAGTTGCCTTTGTAATAGACTCCAGTTGAGTATATATTTTTGTGAATGCTCTACCTTCCATTGTTAATCTCCTCTTTAAGTTGTTCCAGATATTTGTTGAAATTATCGCCCTTAAACTCTGAATAGTTCATTTGACGTAATATATTTATCAGTTTTTTATAGAAGTTTGCACACTCTTCAAAATCTTCAAATTCGAAGTCTTTGTCACAAATATCAATTATCAGAGAGTACATGAATTCCTGTCTTTCAAGAGATGTGACAGAGTCAATTTTGTCAAAGGCGTCTTGTTGTAAAATTATAAAATCAATAAGTTCTGACTTCCAGAATTTTCGGTGATACTCTATAGGTACTCCGTCATCACCCAGAATATTGATTTGCTCAAAAGCCTCTTTGCCTCTAAGGACTATATTCTTGCCCTTCATAACCTTATCAACCCAGTCTTTATTTACCCTGCTGCATAAATCGCCAATTATTTCAGGGTACTCAAGATATTTTGAATAAGAATCTATAGGGTCAACTGCAGGATATCTTTTCTTGTCGGCACGGCTTTGAGAAAGGGCATAAAAACATCTTGCGGCTTTTTTTGTGGATTCGGTAACGGGTTCTTTCAAGTTACCACCAGCAGGAGAAACAGTGCCGATAAATGTTACCGAACCTGTTTGCCCATTGTTAAGATTAACAATTCCGGCCCTTGAATAGAAGTTGGAAATAATAGCCGGAAGATCCATTGGAAAAGCATCTGCACCAGGTAGTTCCTCCATTCTGTTACTCATCTCTCGGAGAGCTTGAGCCCAGCGAGATGTAGAATCTGCCAAAAGAAGTACTCTTAACCCCATTGATCTGTAATATTCGCCAATGGTCATTGCAGTGTATACGGAAGCTTCTCGGGCAGCAACAGGCATGTTGGAGGTATTACATATAATTGTTGTTCTTTCCATCAGGTGACGGCCTGTATGAACATCAATTAGTTCCGGAAATTCAGTAAAGATCTCAACTACCTCATTGGCGCGTTCACCACAAGCTGCCATAATTATAACATCTGCTTCTGCCTGTTTGGAAATTGCATGTTGAAGCACAGTTTTACCACATCCGAATGGTCCAGGGATGAATCCAGTTCCGCCTTCAGCAATGGGATTAAATGTATCTATGCAGCGTATACCTGTTTCCATGATTCTGAATGGTCTTGGCTTATCCTTGTATGCAGTGATTGCAACTTTTACAGGCCATTTCTGCATCATGGTAATCTCATGTTCCAAACCATTTTCATCAATAACAACAGCTATTTTGTCAGAGACCTTATAATCGCCTTCAGCTGCTATGTATTTAACCTTATACTGTTCTTTATATGAAAAAGGAACCATTATTTTGTGAGGTAGCCAACCCTCTTTGACCTCTCCGAGCCAGTCCGCTGCTGTAACTTCATCTCCCGGGTTTGCAATCGGAGTAAAATGCCATAATTTTTCCATATCGAGTGGAGATGTATATTCGCCTCTCCTAAGAAAGACACCCTCCATGGTTTCAAGGTTATTTTGCAGGCCATCGTAATTGCTTGAAAGGAGTCCGGGTCCAAGTGTAGCTTCCAGCATGTGACCCTCAAATTCGGCAGAGTCTCCAGTTTTGAGACCTCTAGTACTTTCATAGACCTGAACAAAAGCCTCCTTACCGTTGACCTTTATTACCTCTGCCATAAGTTTTGTCCCTGAGAGGTCAATATAGCAAATCTCGTTTTGAGCAACGGGACCGTCAACCTCTATAGTAACAAGATTGGCAATAATCCCGGTAACTTTTCCAGTGGTTTTCATATAATAATTTATTCTATATTATTCTTATAAGAGTTTTTCATCTCTTCTACATATTTGCGAAACAGCATTTCTCCCTGACTTTTATCCATGGAACGCCATCTTTTTAAAATGAATGCTCTGAGAATATATGAGAGTATAACATTCATGTCAAAGTAGTTGAAAACACATATTTTTTCTGCTTCTTCCCATCTTAAAAGGTCTAATGCTTTTTCTCTCTCCAATATATCTGACATTTCAAAAATTTGAAGAAGTTTGCCGGCAAATTCAATTTCAGATGTTATTCCAAAATCCGGTGCTTTATTTTTTTTCAATGCTTCAACAATATCGTTTTCTCCAACAAGGTATGGTGAAGGGTCAACATTCCTTTTACGGGACATATAGGCTGCCTGAATATTTCTAAGTCCCC
>DOVA01000117.1 GCA_003520315.1 Rikenellaceae bacterium
AACTTAGAGGAACAGTACTAGTGGGTACTCCTTCGAAATGCATAGTTGAACTTGAAATGATAGATGTTCATGAAGTTAAGGAATACTCCCCCAAGTCATTTTTTCTTAATACCGGAGCTCCTCATCTTGTGATTTTTGTCGAGAAGTTAAAGGATGATGATGTCTTGGAACAAGGTAAATTCTGGAGACATCATCCAAGTTTTCATGGTGGCACAAATGTAAATTTTGTACAGGGCAATTGGGGAAGAAGTGCTATTCCTGAAGGTGTAGACCTTTTCGTAAGGACTTTTGAGAGAGGCGTAGAGGATGAAACGTATGCCTGTGGAACAGGCGTTACTGCTTCTGCAATTGCATTTCATAAATTATTTCAGAGAAATCTCTATCCTTCAGGTACTGTTTCCACAAGAGTACAAACTATTGGTGATATTCTTGATGTTAAATTTGACTACAATGGCGAAGACGAATACTCCAATATAAAACTTAAAGGCCCTGCTACTTATGTCTTTACCTGTGAAATTGAAATATGATCATGAATATTGCATTATTTCCCGGATCTTTTGATCCTATTACATTAGGACATATCGATATCTTAAAATCTGCACTGAAGCTCTTTGACAAAGTAGTTGTAGCCGTAGGATACAATACCCAGAAAAAAGGACTTTTCACTGTTGAAGAGAGAGTGAAATTGATAGAGGATGGCGTCAGGTCAATTAATCTAAACAATAATATTGAAATCGCATCCTACTCCGGATTGACAATAGACTTTTGTAAAAAAGCAAATATAAAGTTCATAATACGAGGACTAAGAACTACAACTGACTTTGAGATGGAAAGAGCCGTAGCTCAAGCTAATCTAAGTATGGCCCCGGATATTCTTACTGTTTTTATACCCTCACGTCATGAATACTCATTTATCTCTTCTACTGTAGTAAGAGATGTTATAATAAACGGAGGTGATGCAACCCCTTTCCTTCCTGATGGAGTTGACATATCTGAATATCTAAATAAAGTTTGAATGATTCGCAAGGCACTTTCAATATTTGGTTTAATTTGTTGCCTTATCATTAGTGTCCATGGTCAGGAGAAAGAGAAGCTGGAAAAATATATTGATCAGTATATCGCAATGACTCCTCCTTCGCCAGACTCTTTAAATGTAGCCTGTGATTATTTGATAAATATAAGCACTGATACTGCTATTCAGGCTCATATTGCAGGATATCTTTTTAATAAATTTTATTCTTCCCCAATCATGGGAATGGAAAGTGTCGCCATTCATATTGCCAAAAACTATTTTTTAAACAAAAAACTCAACTGGCAGGGAGATGACGGAATGCTTTTCCTTAGACTCTTCGTCGAATTTAACGAGAACTCCCTAATAGGAATGAAAGCTCCTGAACTTATTCTTCCTGATACTTCCGGCAATTTGCATTCTTTAAGAAATTTGGATGCAAATTATACTGTTATCTATTTTTTTGATTCAGATTGCAGTCTCTGTCAAAAAGAGCTGCCTAAACTAATTGAAATTGCAAATAAATTCAAGGACAGTGATTTGCATATATATGCTGTTTACACACAAGCCAATGAAAACAATCTTAAACAATTCATCAGAGATGAATTTCCAAAATCAGTAAACAATTGGACTTTTGTGTGGGACCCGGATTTTAAAAGCGGATTCCATAAACTGTATAATGTGCTTAAAACCCCTCAAATCTTTCTCCTTGACAGAGATAAAACAATTATTGGTCGGAATCTTGACCACACGTCATTAGATCAATTATTAAGTTCATATACTGAGAGCAGAAATAACTTGTCAAGAAACATACGTGCATTTCTGAATGATTACCTTAAAGTCGTAAAACTTGACGATACTTCGTCTATAAGATTAGCTATCGAACCTCTCTTTATTAAAAGTACAGAAAGTGATATTGATCTTTACAGAATGATGTTTACTGAATTGTTTGATATTTTACAACGTTCAGATGACACAACTTATCAAAATTGTGCAATTTATGTTGCGGAAAATTACATACAAAACAGAAAAGAACTTTGGTGGGATAACTCATTTCCGGAAGATTACGTGCCAAAAATGATTGATAGAATAAAGAGCAACAAAATAGGAGCAATTGCAAACGATTTTATCTTCTATACTGATAAATTAAAACCTGTTAGATTACATGAAATTAACGCAAAATACAAAGTTTTATATTTTTACAGTCCTAAATGTGCTGTTTGCAAACCTTTTGGAATGGATTTGGCTGATATGTACAAAGCGCTCCATAAAAAAGGGGCATTTATCCTTGCAGTAGATGTTGAAAGTAGATTTGAAGATTTTATAAAGTCAGTCAAAGAGAACAAGTGTCCATGGATAAGATGTTTTGTTAAAGATGAGGACAGACTGGAACTCTTCTATAAATTCAGGACTGAAGAGGTACCAATGATTTATCTTCTCGACAGTGATAAAAAAATTATCGCAAAAAAAATAAGTACGACCAAATTAAATGAATTGGTAAAATGATAACAGGAAAATATAAAGAGTTCTACAATGAACTTCTCAAACAGATTCCTTCCGAAAGAATGCATCATGATGCTTTAAGTACTCTGGCTTTTGGAACTGATGCATCTTTTTACAGACTAATTCCAAAACTTGTGGTAAAAGTTAAGGATGAAAAAGAACTTCAACTAGTCCTTCAGCTGGCAAGTAAATTTGATATACCGGTTACCTTCAGGGCTGCAGGGACATCTCTTTCAGGTCAGGCAATCAGCGACTCTGTCCTTGTTTTGGCAACACATGGATGGCAAAAACATCAGATTATAGAAAACGGCGAGAAAATACGTCTTCAAGTTGGTATCAGAGGAGAGCAGGCAAACAGGTATCTCGAAAGATACAGCAGAAAAATCGGTCCAGATCCTGCATCATTAGACAGTGCCATGATAGGAGGTATTGCCGCCAATAATGCTAGTGGAATGTGTTGTGGAACATCAGAAAACTCATATAAAACAATAGCTGACATTCGGATTATAATGAGTGATGGGACAATTCTCGATACTGCAGATCAAGAAAGTCGAGAATCTTTCACCAAAAGTCATTCGTTTTTACTTAAAGGACTTGAGAAACTGGCTGAAGAGATTGATTCTAATGAAATACTTCGAGAAAAAATCAAACAGAAATATAAAATCAAAAATACAACTGGATATAGTCTGAATGCATTTACCGATTTCAAAGATGGGTTTGAAATTCTCAAGCATCTGATTATTGGCTCTGAAGGTACTCTTGCATTTATTTCTGACATCACCTACAAAACAGTTATTGAATACAAAGACAAGGCTCTTGCTCTTGCTATATATCCTGATATAGAGCAAGCATGTACTGCTGTAACTATATTGAAATCAGCCCCTGTTACGGCTGTAGAAATAATGGACAGAGCTGCACTTCGCTCAGTCGAATCAACCAAAGGAGTCCCTGGGTACCTCAAATCTCTGGCTCCAAATTCAACAGCACTTCTGATTGAAACTAAAGCTAAAAACGATGAAGAACTGAACAAAAATGTCTCTTATATAGAAAATTCCATCTCTAACATACATACAGTTACCCCATTGTGTTTTACCAAAGATCCTACTGAGCAGGCAATCTTGTGGAAAATACGCAAGGAGACACTTCCTACTGTCGCAGGAATGAGACGCAGCGGAACAACTTCAATAATTGAAGATGTCTGTTTTCCTGTTCCTTCGTTGGCAAAAGCTGTTCTTGATCTTCAAGCTCTTTTTTCAAAGCATGGATATGATGAAGCCGTAATTTTTGGTCATGCTCTGGAAGGCAATATGCACTTTATGTTTAGCCCAGATTTCAATAATGATGTGGAGTTCAAGCGATATAGTAACTTTATGGAAGAACTGGCAGATATGGTTGTAGAAAAATACAACGGTTCTCTTAAAGCTGAACATGGAACAGGACGCAATATGGCACCATTTGTTGAGAAAGAGTGGGGAAAAAATGCTCTTGCAATCATGAAGGAGGTCAAACATTTATTTGATCCTAAAGGAATATTGAATCCTGGTGTCATTTTAAATGAAGATTCCCAAATACATCTGAAAAACATCAAGCCCATGGCATCTATCAGAGAAAGTGTAGATAAGTGTATGGAATGTGGATTTTGTGAATCTGTTTGTGTGGCAGAAGGGCTGACTCTCTCACCTAGACAAAGAGTAGCTGTACACAGAGAGATGGAACGTCTAAGGAAAACCGGGACAGAGCAACACCGTGCAGCAGAGATAAAAAGTAGATACAAATATGCAGCTCTTGCAACTTGTGCAACTGACAGTCTTTGTGCAGCAAAATGTCCTGTCAAAATAGATACCGGAAAACTTGTAAAAGAGCTAAGACATGAAGGACACTCCCAATTCCAAGAGAATGTTGCAGCTTTAATTTCCTCCAACATGAGAGCAGTAACAGCTTCTATGAGATTTGGATTGTCAGTCCTTTATTATCTACGGCTGATTTTAGGAAAGAAAATTTTCGGTACAATTGC
>DOVA01000065.1 GCA_003520315.1 Rikenellaceae bacterium
TAAACATTATAGGAGAGACTCTTTCTCCAAGACTGATATCCATAGTTAATGTCACCAATAGAATAAGCAATAACTTTTATGCAGAAACTTTTTTCAAAATGATAGGCAAACAGTTGACCGGCAACGGTTCTTATGATTCTTCAGTAGTGGCAGCGAAAAGAGAACTAGCCAAAATGGGGTTATCTCTCAAAGGTTATACTCAAGTTGATGGAAGTGGCTTATCCAGACAAAATTATGTTTCTCCAAGATTTTTCTGCAAATATTTCGCAAGAATGAAAGAAATGAATAACTTTGCTGAATTCATCGGTTCTTTTCCACAACCTGGCGGTCCAGGAACCTTGAAAAGTGTACTGAAAGATGCAGATAGCGTTACCAAATCAACCATTCATGCTAAAAGCGGATCCCTCTCAAATGTCAAGTGTTACGCAGGTTATGTTGAAAAGAGAGATGGTGAATATGATTATTTTGCAATATTGACAAACAACTACCAAGCAAGAACTTCCGAGATACAGGCTGGGGTTGAGAGATTCCTCGGAGCGCTTGTTGATATTAAAGAGACAAGTAAAAAGTAAAAACATTATAATATAAAAACGACAAATAATGCTTACATTATCTAAAAAGTCTGAAATCATGCCGGCTTCTCCTATCAGAAAACTGGTACCTTACGCCAATGAAGCCAAAAAAAGAGGAATTAAAGTTTATCACCTTAACATCGGACAACCTGATATTGAGTCGCCAAGAGAGGCTCTCGATGCTGTAAAAAACAACACTCTTAAATTAGTTGAGTATCCTGACTCAAAGGGTAACGAATCCTACAGAAAAGGTCTAGTAAAGTACTATGAGAGCATAAACATCCATGTAACCGAAAACGATATCAATATCACTACAGGCGGAAGTGAAGCTCTTCAAATTGCACTTGCAGTTACCTGCAATCCTGATGATGAAGTTATAGTAATGGAACCGTTCTACACAAACTACAACTCCTTTGCTCTTCAGAACAACGTAGTTCTTAAGCCTATCACCACCAGTATTAAAGATGGATTCGCTATTCCCGATCCTTCTGAGTTTGAGAAGAGAATTACTCCTAAAACAAAAGGTATTATTATCTGCAATCCAGGTAATCCTACCGGGACACTCTATTCAAAGGAGTCCATTCTAAAAATAGGTGAAATTGCTAAAAAACATGAACTGTTTATATTTTCTGATGAAGTTTACAGAGAATTCTGCTATACAGATCAGCCTCATTTCTCAGCCATGCATATCCCTGGCCTTGAAGAAAATGTAATTCTTATTGACTCAGTGTCCAAGAGATACAGCCTTTGTGGAGTTCGTATTGGTGCAATAGTTTCAAAAAACAAGGCAGTTATGAATGCTGTTCTCCGCTTTGCCCAGGCACGTCTCTGTTCTCCTGCCTATGGACAGATTGCTGCCGAAGGAGCTCTTGCTACTCCTAAGTCTTATTTCGAAGCTGTACGTGCAGAATACATCAAAAGGAGAGACTTCCTGATTGAAGCATTAAACAAGATGGAAGGTGTATATTCTCCTATGCCTATGGGAGCTTTTTACACAATTGCAAGCCTTCCAATTGACGATAGTGACAAGTTTGCACAATGGTTATTGGAAGATTTTCAATACGAAGGCCAAACTGTGATGGTTGCCCCTGCTGCAGGTTTTTACGCAACTAAAGGCAAGGGAACTAATGAAGTACGCATTGCCTATGTTTTAAAAATTGACGATCTCAAAGCTGCGATGAAATGTCTTGAAATTGCTCTAAAACAGTATCCTGGAAGGACAACTAAATAAAACAGGCAATTCTGCCCAAAATCAAAAAAATAGTCACAAGAAAGAAATACAGTCTTTGTTTGTGACTATTTTCATTTTTCCCTGTTGATTCAACTATTAAAACAGAAGAAGGAAAAGAAAATATTTGCATGATTCTGCCACTTGAATCAGGATACAGAATAATAATTCCTGACAAAAAAAACATAAGTATGATCAATCTGACAAAAGAGGCACTTTGAATAATTTTGAACCTGTTAATCCTGTTAAAAATGTCACGCAATGATAATATCAGCAATAATAACAGAAATATTGTAAAAAAAAGATGTGATACACTCCTGATATCTGGCTTCGCTATGTTTCCAATTTTAAGATGATATAGATACTCCTCTGCAAAAATATGAGCATCATTAAAAAATATAAATCTTAAAGAAAAAATAATACCTACTGGAATAAGAAAAGCCAATAAGATCAGCACTAATCTTCTCATTGAGATACCGGTTTCTTTAATCGAGAAAAAAAATACCAGAGGTATAATATATATCATAAGAGGCTCAAAAAGTGAGGCGATTGTGGCAAGAAAAACAGCCAGGAAGGAGTATTGCTCATTATTTCTTATTTTGAGCGATGTGTATATTGACCATATTATCAAAACAACAGCTATTGAACCTCCTGAAAAGAGTGATGTATGATAGGATGAAAAAGCCAGAACTAGATAGGTTAAGGGCAAAGTCAATCCTTCTTTTCCGGTCATTAAATACCTCTCGTTGAAAATATAAAGTGAGATCGTAGAAATTATAAGAAAAAATGCTGCAAGAAGATGAGAATATAAAGTTGGAATATCCTCAGGCTCTATAAATCCGGCACTCAAAGGGATCCATCTCTCAAAATTATCATCCGGAAGCTTTAAGGAGGTAAAAACGACAAAAAACAGCAACAAAATTAAATACGGCAACGAAACTGCAAAATTATATCTTTTGTCGTATTGCATCTTTACAAAACTATTTTGAATATCTCATCAAGTCGAGACCTATATCCTTTCTAAAATAAATATCATTAAAACTAATCTTTTCTATCTCTTTATACAAAATTTGACGACATTTATGTATATCCGGAGCTAAAGTTGTAAGAGCCAATACTCTTCCACCAGAAGTTACAACATGACCATCTGAAACTTTTGTACCCGAATGAAAAAGTAAAATATCATTATCCTGCTCAAATTTTTCAAGGCCTTTAATTAGATAGCCTTTTTTATAGTCTTCCGGATATCCTCCTGATACAGCAACTATAGTCATGGCAACTCTTGAATCTGTAACAATCTTTTCGCCCGACAATTTTCCCTGAGCTGCAGCAACCAGGTGAGACAGAAAATCACTCTTAATCCTCGGCAATACTGCTTCTGTCTCAGGATCTCCCATCCTGACATTATATTCAACAACATACGGATCACCCTCGCAATTCATAAGACCAATAAATATAAATCCCTTGTAATCAATCTTATCGCGCACA
>DOVA01000037.1 GCA_003520315.1 Rikenellaceae bacterium
CAGAAAAATATGCACATGTTACCTTCTTTTTTTCAGGAGGCAGAGAGGAAAAATTTGAGAATGAATTCAGAATATTAATTAATTCTCCAAAAGTTGCTACCTATGATCTTCAACCTGAAATGAGCGCTCCTCAGGTAAAAGATGCGCTTATAGTGGAATTGGAAAAGAGAGAATATGATCTTGTGGTATTAAACTTTGCAAATGGAGACATGGTAGGACATACAGGAGTCTATGAAGCTATTCGCAAGGCAGTGAAGACTGTAGATGAATGTGCTTCTGAGGTGGTAAAGGTTGCAAGAGAGAATGGGTATTCTGTAATTATAACTGCAGATCATGGTAATGCCGACTATGCACTCAATCCTGACGGATCTCCAAATACAGCACACTCTTTAAATCCTGTTCCTTTTATTGTGGTTGACGATGACGTAACTTCAGTAAAGGATGGGATTCTTGCGGACATTGCACCAACAATTCTTAAGTTAATGGGAATTCCCGCACCTGAGGCTATGACCGGAAAAGTATTGATTTAAAAAACAACCTGTTAAATGTCATTTGTTCACCTTCACGTTCATACTCAATATTCTATTCTTGATGGTGCTGCCAATATTTATAAACTTTTTCTCAAAGCATCTGAGGATAATCAAATAGCACTTGCCATAACCGATCATGGAAACATGTTTGGTGTAAAGGAATTTCTCAACACGGCCAAAGAATTCCCTAATGTAAAGCCAATTGTAGGCTCTGAATTTTACTTGACCAGAGAAGGTCGTTTCAATAAAAGAGGCAAGGAGGATCAAGGTGCATATCATCTTATTTTGCTTGCAAAAAATCTCAACGGATACAAGAATCTGATAAAACTGTCATCGTATGCTTATATTGAAGGTTTTTATTATAAGCCTAAAATTGACAGGGAGCTTCTTGAAAGATATTCAAAGGATTTAATATGTACATCAGCCTGTTTAGGCGGAGAGGTGCCACAGGCAATTATTGGATGGAATCTTAGAGAAGCAGAAGAGACTATTTTATGGTACAAAAACCTGTTTGGAGAAGACTATTATCTAGAATTACAACGTCATGAAACCGATATTCCTGGCGCAAACAATACTGTATTTGTCACGCAGCAGTTTGTAAATGAAGAAATTGTTAAACTTGCTGTTAAACATGGTATCAAGTGTATTGCTACAAATGATGTCCATTTTGTGAATCGTGATGATGGAGATGCACATGACAGGCTTATTTGCATCACAACTAATTCAGATCTTGATGATCCCAAGAGACTGCGATACACAAAACAAGAGTATCTTAAAACTCAAGAAGAAATGGGGGCAATCTTTAATGATATGCCTCAGGTATTGGATAACACAATTGAGATAGCAAACAAAATTGAAAGATATTCGATTGAATCGAGTCCTATACTTCCAATATTTCCTTTGCCAGAGCAATATTCCGATTCAAATGTGTATTTAAGGGATCTTACGTATCAGGGTGCCTTAAATAGATATGGGACTATTACACCTGAGATTAGAGAAAGGATTGATTTTGAACTAGATACTATTAAAATAATGGGTTATCCTGACTATTTTCTCATTGTTCAGGACTTTATTTGTGCGGCTAGGAACAACGGAGTATCAGTTGGACCTGGTAGAGGATCCGCTTCAGGTTCTGTAGTGGCTTATTGCCTGACAATAACCGATGTGGACCCATTAAAATATAATTTACTTTTTGAACGATTTCTTAATGCCGACAGAATATCTTTTCCCGATATAGATATTGATTTTGATGATGACGGAAGATCCAAAGTGTTTAAATACGTTGAAGAAAAATATGGTAAAGACCATGTTGCGCATGTTATAACTTTTGGAACCATGGGTGCTAAAACTGCTATCAGAGATGTTGCAAGGATACAGAAACTTCCGCTTAGCGAGGCAGACAGACTTGCAAAACTGGTCCCGATGAGATTTGGAGAGGACGAAAATGGTGATAAAATAGAAGTTTCTCTGGAAAACTGCATAGCAAATGTACCTGAGATAGCAGAAGCATTCAATTCTAAAGATCCTCTTCTACGGACTACGATGGAATATGCGAAGAAACTTGAGGGTAACGTTAGAAATACAGGGGTACATGCCTGCGCTGTAATTATTGGACGGGATGATCTTAGAGAATATATTCCAATTTGTATCAGCAAAGACAAGGAGACCGGTGAGGATATTTGGGTATCTCAATATGAAGGGTCGCACATAGAAAAGGTAGGTATGCTCAAAATGGATTTTTTAGGGCTGAAGACTTTATCAATTATTAAAGACGCATTAGATAATATTAAGAAAACAAAACATATAGTACTTGATATTGATACAATTCCTTTAGACGATCCTGCAACCTATGAACTTTTTAGTCGAGGTGATACAATTGCCACTTTCCAGTTTGAAAGTGATGGTATGAGGAAATGGTTAAAGGAATTAAAACCCAACAGGTTGGAAGATCTTATTGCAATGAATGCTTTATATCGTCCGGGTCCAATGAATTATATTCCAGATTTTGTCGATCGTAAACAAGGAAGAAAAAAAATTGAGTATGATCTGCCCGGCATGGAAGAGATTCTAGCAGAAACCTACGGCATAACTGTTTATCAGGAGCAAGTCATGCTTCTGTCTCAATTAATAGGAGGCTTGACAAAAGGTGATGCTGATCAGCTGCGTAAGGCTATGGGCAAGAAAGATAAAAGGTTAATGGATGACTTGCATACTAAATTTATGGCTGGAGGAGAAGAAAGAGGACATTCTACTGAAGTGCTTGATAAAATATGGAGAGACTGGACTGCTTTTGCAGAATATGCTTTCAATAAGTCTCATTCTACCTGTTACGCATTGATTGGATATAGAACGGCTTACTTAAAGGCTAATTATCCAGCTGAGTTTATGGCAGCGACATTAAGTCGCAATCTTAACGATATTGAAGAGATAACAAAATTGATGGATGAATGCAAGCGGATGGGCATAAGAGTTTTAGGACCTGATGTTAATGAAAGTTCCAACAATTTTACTGTTAATAAAAGAGGCGATATAAGGTTTGGAATGGCAGGGATTAAAGGCGTGGGATCACTGGCAGTAGAGAGTATTGTAAAGGCAAGAGAAGAAAAAGGAGAACCATTTTCCTCTTTGTTTGACTTTATTGAAAGAATTAATTTAGGGATTGTTAATAGAAAAACATTGGAATCGTTAATTTTTGCAGGAGCACTAGACTGTTTTGAGGAAATAAAAAGAGAGCAGTACATGCTTCCTACATCCAAGGAAGATACTTTTCTCGATGCTCTCATTAAGTATGGTGTAAAATATCAGAACGATGTAGTTAATAGTGGGAATTCTCTTTTTGGAGACAGCGAAACCATTAAGTTAGTTTATCCGGAAATTCCGCCTTTAACAACAGAAAGCAATAAATATGATTTGCTTAATCGGGAAAAGGAACTGGTTGGAATGTATCTTTCTGCTCATCCATTAGATCAGTTTGCATTTGAGGTTAAACATTTTACAACAAACACTCTTTCAGAGATTGGAGAGTTAATTGAGAAAGCTTCAAAAGATTCAGGGATACAGGGTAAGGAATTGATAGTGGCCGGGATGACTACAAATGTCAGGATTGCCTATACCAAGAATGGGTCTAAGCCATTTGCCAATTTTACAATTGAAGACTATGGAGGGACTTACAGCTTCACGCTTTTTTCCAGAGATTATGAAAATTACATGCAATACATGCAGCCAAATCTTCCTTTGCTTATCAAGGGTGCTATTATACCAAAATTCTCCTATGATATCGGTAAAAGTGAAGCGCCAAAGAACTTTGAGTTTAAAATAAAGGGGATAAGGCACTTGGCAAATACAAGAGAGGACTTTATCAGGCAGATTACATTCAATATTCCTGTTAACTTACTCACAGCTGATCTAAGAAAGAAATTTGTGAATAAAATCAAGGAGAATCCTGGTAATGCTATGGTTATAGTCAACATACTTGACTATAAAAATAAAATAAGTGTTGAATACTTCTCTAAAAAATATAAAGTATCACTCAATCAGCAATTACTCGATTATCTCGATTCACTATCAATCGGATATGCTTTTACTCCAACCTTGAGCTTTTAATTCGATTTCAGATCCATCCGGAGTAACCAAAACTGGACTATTTATGGAGGATGTCAGGTGTCCTATAATATCTATTTGAGGGAGTTCGCGCTTAAGTTCTTCATACTTGGAAAGAGGTACTGAGTATAAAATTTGAAAATCGTCACCTCCGTTAAGAGCTGCTGTAATTGCATCAATATTAAATTCTGCAGCCATTTCAAAAGTCTCGGATGCTATCGGGATTTTATCGAGATATATCTTGGCCCCCATACTGTGTTTTTTGCAAAGGAACTTCACAGAATCAGCAAGTCCGTTAGTAATAAAGTAACCATCAGAAGGAATAATTCCGTTGCTCGACAAAATTTCTATAATTGAATTATCTAGTTGAGGATTGAGATATGATTTAAGAATAAATTTATAATCATCTAATTTTGGCTGAAGCAAAGGATTGTTATTAAAAACAGTTTTTTCTCTTTCAAGAAGTTGCAATCCCATATAGGCAGCTCCGAGGTTGCCGGTGATACATAGAAGGTCTCCTGATTTAACTTTGGGTGTTTGAACAAACAGCTCTCTTTTTTGTTTTCCTTGGGATGAAATGCTAATGGTCAAGCCTGTAAGTGACGATGAAAGATCCAAGGAAACTAAAGAAATGTTGTATTCTTCAATTGCAGCTAATGTACCAGCCCAAAGTTCTTCTATATCTTCTACACAGAATCGCTTTGAAAGACCAATACTTAATGAGACGGCATAAGGATGGAAATTATGTGCAATTAAAGACCCAAAGGCCTTTAAAACAGATTTATAACCAAGATATTTGAGAGGTGTATAAACAAGGTCAAAATCAATCCCTTCTAAAAGAAGTTTGTGTGAAGATATCCAGCAACAATTTTCATCTGCCAACGATATGGAGTCTGAAATTGAATGATTGGCCTTCGATAAAAGATGGTCAATCAAGTTTATTTTTCCCACCTTTTCTATTGGAGTTCTCCCTTTATTTTTCTCAGCTGTCATTGTCATGATATTAATTTGTTCACAAAAATAGTTTAAAAGATATAACTTTGCGCCACAATGAATGCAGATGATATAATCCATAAAGTAACGGAGACTGATTACGAACACGGCTTTGAAACTGTTCTTGATCAGGAATATTTTCCTAAAGGGCTGAATGAGCAAATAATTACAGGTATTTCCCACAGGAAGGGAGAACCGGAATGGCTGCTTGAATTCAGACTTAAAGCTTATGCCAAGTGGTTGACAATGAAGATGCCGACATGGGCTAATCTCGTTATTCCTAAAATTGATTTTCAGGATATTATTTATTTTGCAGCTCCAAAAAAAAGTGGAGGTGACGCAATATT
>DOVA01000130.1 GCA_003520315.1 Rikenellaceae bacterium
CCAAACGACAATCTCTGGAGGGCACTTACTCAAACTTTGTAGGCTGACATATCGTTACCGGACAATTCGGCTTCTCTTATTTCTGATGAGGATATGTCTATCATAGGAGCATCTAGCGGTTTGACTCCATATTTTTTACATAACGACTCAATATCATATCCTTTTCGTGGGTAAACCCAGACTTCAAATTCATTGAGTAATTCTTTCCATTTGTTCCATTTCTCAATAATGGCAAGATTGTCTGCTCCTATAATCAAAATAAACTTATTGCCTTTTTCACGTGCTGTTATTGTCCTTAATGTATCAATAGTGTAGAGTGGTTTAGGGAGTTTAAATTCAATGGATGAAACGCATATCTTACATTTGAGTCCCTTTTGTAGAGCCTCCTTTTCAAGACCTGCAGCTACCTTTTTTACATGTTTCAGTCGTTCTTCGGCACTCTTTTCATTGGACTCATCTTTAAGTGGATTAGTAGGGCTTACAACAAGTCTCAATTCATCAATGTCGCAATGCTCCATCAAGTAGCGGCAGATAGCCAGATGTCCTACATGCATGGGATTAAATGACCCAAAGTAAAGGGCTATTTTCATGACAGAAAGTCCTCAGTAATTTGTTCTGCCTCTTTCAGACAGCGTTCAAGGCAATCATTTACAAGCACTTTGTCAAACTGACTCTCGAAGGTCAATTCATATTCTGCTTTTTTTATTCTTCGTTCAAAAGATGCATTATCTTCGCTTCCTCTTTTGATAAGTCTTTCCCGTAAAACTTCAATAGAAGGTGGTTTTATAAAAACAGCAAGGGCTGCGTTGCCGTAAAGTTTTTTTAGATTTAATCCTCCTTTGACATCGATGTCAAAAACTATTACTTTCCCTTCATTCCAGAGCCTTTCGACTTCACTTCTAAGCGTTCCGTAATAATATCCTTCATAAACTTCTTCGTACTCTATGAACTCATTTCCGGCAATTTTTTTACGAAACTCATCAGTACTCAAAAAATAATACTCCCTTCCATTTACTTCGTTCTCCCTTGGTTGCCTTGATGTGGCAGAAATTGAAAATCCAAGTACTGGAAACTTCTTCATCAAATGAGAGACAATCGTACTCTTTCCTGCACCTGAAGGGGCAGAAAAAATCATAGCTCTATTTTCTTTTTTCATAAAGATTCTTTTCTGAGTTGACAGAGGAGAACTCAATTATAAATTTTGATATTTTATTAACGCAATCATTGAAAAATTTCTCCCCTTTATCTGGAGTCGATTTGGATGGATTACCAACACCTGTGTCGGTTGTTGCATATATCCATTTACGGGGTGTCCATGCCCACTTGTCTTTGAGGCCTTCGATTGTAAATTGATTTTCTTCTCCTGTGCCTGCTTCTTCGAGAGGGAGTACAAGATCGGGATAGATATACTGCATTACTGAGGTTTCCAGTTCTCCGGCGTGGTCTCCTGGTTCGTCGAAATAGTTTTCCGGTTTGCATACAAGCCACCAGTTTATGTTGCAAACCATTATTTGAGGATATTTCAAAGACATTTCTCTGATTATGGGAACAAAAGAATTGCCTCCATGTGCATTGATAATTACAAGTTTATTAATACTATGTTTGTTAAGATCAGTCAAAATGTCATCTAAAATAGCCATTTGTGTAGAAGGACGCATGTTCAAACAGAGTTTTATGTCCATCTGGCCGCTGTTAACTCCATATGCTATTGAAGGGAGTACTATTGCACCTGCATTTGACTGGTTTGCAATTTCGGCAGCTTCCGTTGCAACTTTTTCTGCAAGCAAAGTGTCAGTCCCATAAGGGAGATGGAGATTGTGCGCTTCGGTAGCACCCCATGGAAGAAGTGCAATTTTAATATTGCTGTTATTTACTGATTTCCACGTGTTTTTCTCAAGTTCGGATGATTTCATTCATCAATATAGTTTTAAACACAAAGTTAAATTTTATTGTTAACTTTGAGATTGTTTATTCATTTTCAGTTTTACTAAAATTATTTTCAAATGGTATCTTACAAAGAACTTGGCTTGGTCAATTCAAGGGAGTTGTTTGCCAAAGCAATTAAAGGGGGGTATGCTATTCCTGCATTCAATTTTAATAACATGGAGCAGATGCAGGCTATTATCTCCGCATGTGTCGAGACGAAGTCTCCTGTTATTCTTCAGGTTTCAAGCGGAGCCAGAAAATACGCCAATCAGACAATTCTGAGATATATGGCGCAGGGAGCTGTGGAATATGCCAAAGAGTTGGGATGTGCCATACCAATTGTTTTACATCTGGATCATGGTGATTCTTTTGAACTTTGTAAATCATGTATTGAGACAGGATTTTCCTCAGTTTAGATTGATGGTTCGCATCTCCCTTTTGATAAAAACATTGAGCTTACTAAACAAGTTGTAGAATATGCTCATTTATATGACGTTACTGTTGAGGGTGAGCTTGGAGTTCTTGCCGGAGTTGAGGACGATGTTTCTGCAGAACATCATGTATATACTCAACCAGATGAGGTTGAAGAGTTTGTTGGCCGGACAGGCGTCGACTCTCTGGCAATTGCTATCGGTACTTCTCACGGTGCATATAAATTTAAACCTGGCCAGAATCCTGAAATAAGACTGGATATTCTTCACGAGATTGAGAAAAGAATACCTGGTTTTCCTATTGTTCTTCATGGTTCTTCGAGTGTTCCGCAGGATATTGTTGACCAAATAAATAAATATGGCGGTAAAATTAAGGATTCAGTGGGTATTCCTGAAGATCAACTACGTCAGGCAGCAAAAAGTGCTGTTTGCAAAATTAATATAGACTCTGACGGACGTCTTGCAATGACAGCTGCTATTAGAAAAGTTCTTGCTGAGCACCCTGAAGAGTTTGATCCACGAAAATATCTTGGTCCAGCACGTGATGCTCTCAAGGTTTTATACATTCACAAGGTGAAAAACGTGCTTGGAAGTGAAAATAAAATTTGATTTTTATCTGATTTTATAGTAATTGATTTATAATGAAGAAATAGCAAATTTTATTTGCTATTTCTTTTATTAAATATAGTTAGTTAGATAAAACTAACTATATTTGTTTTATGATTACGTTGACTGATACAATAGCAAAACTTTCCAACTTTATTGCTCTTGCTGAGGAGAAAGCAAATGAGCAGTGCAAAGAGTATGGCCTTACANNCATTATCTGGAAAAAATTGCTGATTTTGACAATCCTACAGTGACAGAATTGTCAAGAGAACTTAAACTTTCTAAACCTACTGTAACTGTGACTGTTGACAAGCTTGTAGAGAAGGGATTTGTTAGCAAAGTGCGTTCAGACAGGGATAGAAGAAGCGCACATCTTCACTTGACAGAGAAAGGTGTTCAATTAAATATCAAACATGATATTGCTCATATCTCAATAGTCAAACACATTGCAAGAAAGATTTCAGACGAGGAAATTGAAGAATTTATAAAAATTGTCGAAAAAATAGTTAGTTAAAAAATAAAATTCTATGCAAAGAAAGATATCAAATCTCGAATTTCAAGGACTGAGCGAACAAGAGGTCAAAAACAGGCAGACAAGAGAGGGATTTAATGAACTTCCATCTTCCAAAAGAAAAGGAGTTTTCAAAATTATTGCAGGCATTTTTACGGAACCAATGTTTATCTTACTGGTTACGTGCGGCTTACTTTATCTTTTTCTTGGAGATGTTCAGGAGGGTATCATGTTAATGTCATTTGTGGTCTTTGTGATGGGGATAGAGTATTTTCAAGAGAGAAAGACTGAGAAGGCACTGGATGCTTTGAAAGATCTTGCAAGTCCCAGAGCTTTGGTTATAAGGGGTGGAGAGGTTAAACGAATTTCCGGAAGAGAGGTGGTAAGGGGGGATATTGTGGTAGTTCAGGAGGGAGACAGAATACCTGCAGATGGCAAAATACTTAATAGTGTCAATCTTATGATAGACGAATCTCTATTGACAGGGGAGTCGGTGCCGGTGAGAAAGCGTGAGTGGTGTGAAGGAGATACTTATTCTATACCCGGAGGGGATGAATTACCTTATCTTTTTTCAGGGTCGATGGTTGTTCAGGGAAATGGTGTGTTTGAAGTTACGGCCATTGGACACTCTACTGAGATAGGGAAAATAGGCAAAGCACTGGAATCTGTGAAGGAAGAACCTACCAAACTCAAACGTGAAATGGGGATTCTGGTTAAAAGATTGGCGATATTAGGACTATTGTTATGTGTTTTAGTAATTGTCATATATACATTGACAAGAGGCGATTTACTTCAAGGATTTCTTGCAGGTATTACACTGGCCATGGCTATGTTGCCTGAGGAATTCCCAGTAGTTCTTACTATTTTCATGGCTCTTGGTGCATGGAGGATTGCAAAAAAATCAGTACTTACAAGGAAATCATCGGCTATTGAAACTCTTGGCTCAGCAACAGTTCTTTGTACTGACAAAACAGGAACTCTTACGCAGAATAAAATGACCATCAGTGCTTTGTATAACGGAAATAATTTGTTTAAACTTTCCAATGCTACTTTTTTTCCCGAAGAGTTTCATGAGATAATTGAATATGGTCTTCTTGCAAGCCAGGTTAGGCCTTTCGATCCCATGGAAAAGGCCATTGAAGCTCTAAGTGAGAAATTTCTCAAGGAAAGCGAGCATATACATTCAGATTGGAAAATGGTAAAGGAGTATCCTTTATCCAGAGAGATGCTGGCAATGTCGAGGGTTTTTGAAAGTCCTGAGTCGGATATTAAAGTTATTGCGACAAAAGGTGCTCCTGAGGCTATTTTTGATCTTTGCCATCTTGATAGTGACAATGTGGCCAGATTAAGCGCCGTTGTAAAGGAAATGGCTTCAGATGGCTTGAGAGTTCTTGGTGTTGCAAAGGCAGTCCTTGCACCTGAAACATTACCTCATGTCCAACATGATTTTGATTTTGAATTTGTTGGTCCCATAGGGCTTCATGATCCTATTCGAGAAAATGTTCCTGAAGCAGTGAGAGAGTGTTATAGAGCGGGTATAAGAGTGATAATGATTACAGGAGATTATCCGGTAACAGCCATGAATATTGCTAAAGAGATTGGGCTTGACAATTACGGTGAATACATTACCGGAAATGAGTTGATGGAAATGAGTGATGATGAACTTGCCAAAAGGATAAAGAATGTTAATATTTTTGCCAGAGTGGTGCCAGAGCAAAAATTGAAAATTATAAATGCACTTAAAAGAAATGGTGAAATTGTAGCAATGACAGGAGACGGCGTAAATGATGCTCCTGCTCTCAAAGCAGCCAACATAGGCATAGCGATGGGCGAGAAAGGGACGGATGTGGCGAGGGAAGCTTCAGATCTTGTACTTATGGACGACAATTTTGCGTCAATTGTTAGAGCAGTTAGAATGGGAAGGAGAATTTTCGACAATCTTCAAAAAGCGTTCAGCTATATTTTTGCAATCCATGTTCCTATTGCCGGACTATCGCTAATACCTGTCTTTTTTAAAGATATGCCTCTGCTTCTCTGGCCTGTGCATATAGTATTTCTTGAGTTGATCATTGATCCTGCATGTTCAACAATTTTTGAAGCTGAGAAAGAAGAGAAAGATATAATGGATAGACCACCCAGAAATGTTGACGAACCATTTTTTGGCTTTAAAAAGATAGCTTTGAGTTGTACTCAAGGTATCTCAGTACTTATATGTACCCTTCTGGTTTTTCTTGTTGGGATGATGCTTGGATACAGCGATGGCTCCGTAAGGGCAATGTCTTTTGTGACACTTATTGCATCTAATATTGCGATAATATTTTCTAACAGATCATGGAGTGAAAATATTTTTAAAATAATACGCACACCCAATAACACAGTTAAATGGGTAGTAGGGGGAGCTGTCTTCTTTTTAGTTTTAGTCCTGAATATCCCATTTCTAAGGGAGCTGTTCCAGTTTGAACGGATTAGTTTTGTTGAAGGGATAGTTTGTACAGTGGTTGGATTAATCAGTATTATTTGGTTTGAGTGTTATAAATCAATTTTGCAAAATAGAGCGCAAAAGACCTGTAAATAAAATGTGTCCATTTTCCAAATGGAACAATGATAAGAGCCCACTGAGCAAGTACTGTCAGATGAATCAGGTAGATCCACAGATTTTGTTCAAGAATTCCCAAATCTATTGCACCTCTGACAATAAAGGCAGTAAGTCCCATTAGACACAGCCAAATAACAAATAGCCAGTCTGAAGGTCTCGAGTGTTTACTTATCTCCTTGTTTTTCTTAATCCTTCCTGATACAAAATCTGCTGTCACTATGAAGATTATTGCACTTACCACATAGCCTGTGATTATTATTGCAGTGCTTTCTGTTCCGAACCAATCCAGGAAAACGGTTGTAAAAAGCAGTGTGAGATAGCCAATTACCAGAATAAAATGTTCAAACCATCTTTTTTGGTTATTATCACAACCAAGGGATCTTTTTTGGGTGAACATATGTATAAAAAGCTCTTTAAGAGACATGGCATAATTTCTTATAGATATTTTGTAACCAGGTCGAATTATTGTGAAATACCACATCCTCATTAAATTGGGAAGCAAAATAAAAGCAAAAACACCTGTAACAGCTCCAATTTCAAAATAATGGCCATATCTCATAATTGTTAAAGTGTCAAATCCCATCGTAATGGCAAATACTATTACTGCAACTGCCACAATAGTTAGAGCAACGACAGTTGCCGTTAATGATCTGAATAACAATCCCGAAATCCCTGTCCAGTCATAACTTGCAATTAACCACCTCCGTAAGGACATCATCAATTCTCCTGGGTTGGCACTTCTTGGACAGTTTGTAGAGCATTCTCCGCAATAGTAGCACAACCATGGTTTAAGTGAAGATTGAATCTCTTTTTTTGCTCCAATTGCACTAAGTCTGACCATCTCCCTTGGAAACTCTTCGTCTTTTTTAGCGAGAGAACAGACAGAAGTACATGTTCCACAGTTATAGCATGCATCATAGTCAAATGCTCCATACTTTTTAAGTCTTTTACCGAACTCAGGATCTATTCTGGTCATTGTTTCTTCAATTTATATTTATAGTATTCGTCCATTTCATCAATATCACCTGTCTCAACCAATCCAAATTTAACTAATGACAAAAGATAAAATAAAATCTTGTCCTTTGGAAAACCTGTTTTTTCGCGGAGTGAGGCAATTGTGAGATCTTCTTTACTCAATGCCTCAAGAATCATTTTTTTGATACGGTTGAACTCTTTGTAATTTTTCATTGATTCGTCTGATACTCCAAAGTTCTCTCTCCGTATTTTTACTGTCTGTTTTTTAATGTTATCCATCTTTAACTTGCTAGAATATCAATCATACTTTCAATTTCCTTATTTGTAAATGATGTTAGTTCTATAGAATCTGAAGGGCATACTGGCAGGCACATGCCACATCCCTTGCA
>DOVA01000101.1 GCA_003520315.1 Rikenellaceae bacterium
TAGAAGAGCGTCTACAATCTCTTTTCTTGCTATTCCGCTTCCATTTGAAAGCACAGACACTTTGGCTTCTGGCTTGTATTTTGTTCTAAGAGAAATGGTATCTTCAATTATAGCTGCAAAGTCCGGATGCATTGTGGGTTCTCCATTACCGGAAAATGTTATGCTGTCGATTCTGTCTCCTTTTGTTGAAAGGTTTGACAAAACTCTTTCGAGACTCTTGCGAACATCTTCTCTGGCAGGGATTTGTCGATTGTCTTTCCCGTCTTTGTTAAAGCCACATTCGCAGTAAAGGCAGTCAAAATTGCACCATTTACCGTTTGGAGGTAGAAGATTTACACCAAGCGATGAACCAAGTCGGCGGCTTTTGATAGGACCATAAATAATTTCATTGAAAAGTATTGTGGACATAATTATTTGAATATGTTAAACTATTCTTTTGGAGTGGCTATTTTCAGTAAGTTGCATTTTATTCCAGTCGATGTTGTCTATGAGCACCACTCCTGGTTTTTTACCTGTGGAAAAACTTCCCAACTCTTTTTCTTTGCCGAGAAACATAGCTCCATTTAGAGTTGCCCATTTAAGTATTTCTTCAAGAGAGATGTTTGGAAAGTAATTATGAATGACTTTGATCTCCTCAACAATTGAGAGAACTTTGTTGCTTGAAAGACTGTCAGTGCCAAGAGTTATCGTGCATCCTTTGCGTCTCATGAGCTCGACAGGTGGCAGACATCTGTGTATAAAAATATTGGATAGAGGGCAAATTGCCCAGAACAGATTGCTGATCATTGTCATGGCAGCGTCAATGCTCTCTTCATTGGTAAAAGTGTTGTGAACGAGAAGAATATGTTCCTTTACAGTCTCTTTGCTTAAATTCCTTACTTCTGAGAGATTTTGAAGAAAGTAGAACAGTGCAGGCTTTCCAATAACAGGTGGTGTACTCAATCCCCGTCTCTTATATTCTTCGGCCAATGGCCCGGTGCCATTTTTTATAAGTTCTTCCTCTTCCCAGCTTTCCTGATTGTGATATGAGAGAAAACCCTCTTTGAGGGCGGCTTTGATGGCAGCTTTGTTTAATTCCGGACTCATTGTGTAGCATGAGTGTGGTGTTATTGCAGCATCAAGGTCATAGGACTTTGCTATTTGCTGCAGTTTAAAGCCATTGTGCATTATTGTTTCACACTCTTCAGGTTCTGAGCCGAAAAGTTCAATAAATGTGCGTGTATATAATTGAGAAACAGATTTTATTCTAAAACTTTCATCACAATTGCTTATATCTGCCATTGCAGAGACCCCACTTTCGAAAAGCTGTTTCATTTCTCTTTCGATTGCGGCTACACGTTCCTCGACACTGGAACATTCTCTCAATGCATTGATCTGACGAATAAAACCGGCCATGCCGCTGCCCTCACTGAAATGGTCTTTTAAGTGAGAAAGTTCAATATGAGAATGGCTGTTTACAAAGCCGGGGCATATAATCCCATCATAAAATTCTGTACTTTCTCGCTCCTCATTTTCTTCTAACTGCCCAACTTCTACAATTACTCCGTCAGTGTTCAGGCAGAGATATCCTCTCCTGATTGGGCTGTGGTCTATTGAGAAGAGGTATTGTGCTGCTATTGTTCTCATACTGGTAGAAATGTCTGCTTTCTGTTTTTAAATTGTTCAACCACCAATTTGTCATTTTCGGATGTTCATAACGTGATATAAGGGAGTCCGGGATATAAACAGGTCTGTTTGGAAATAGTTCAGGTGCTAACAGCCATCTTAAAGATCTTTCATATGAATCCATATATCTTAAAGAATCTGCTTCCCGTATTAGTTTGTGAACGGTGGCGAATACTATTTCTCTTTTTTGCATGAGGGCAATCTGATTCTGAACTTCTACAAGTCTTTTTTCAAGAATTGCTCTTGCAGCCATAAATGAACTCTTAAGCTTGGCTGGCGTTGGTAAATAGTAATTAAAAGAATTGATTAGTGTTTTGGTTGTGTAGCCATATTTTTTCAGAATGGGTTCATAAACCAGAAGAGAATCGGCCTGTCTTAACTTGGCAGGATCACTCAGTAGGGCACGATCTGCAATGTACATCTCTGCAAGTATCTGTGGCAATTCTTTTCTTGGAATTATATCTTTTTTACTGCAGGAAGTTGTTGTAATGATAATGACTATAATCTGAAATATGCTGTAAAAACGCCTCATTGCTATTATTTTCAAAAACAAAGTTAGTTTATTATTATTATTTTTGCTCCTGATTGATAAAAATAGAGTTGACAAATGATAAGAGTCCTAATAATTGGATCGGGAGGGAGAGAATCAGCGTTAGCGTGGAGTATAAGCAAAAGTCCTCTTCTCGAAAAACTGTTCTGTGCTCCGGGTAACCCGGGTACAGCATTAATTGCGACAAACATTGATATCGACATAAAAAATTTTGAGGCCATAAAACTAATTGTGATGGAGCATAACATCACGTTGGTTGTTGTTGGTCCAGAAGAGCCTTTGGTAAACGGTCTTCGTGATTTTTTTGAATCTCATGATCAACTTAAAAATTGCCTTTTTATAGGGCCTGGCAAAAAAGGGGCGCTGCTTGAAGGTAGCAAAGAATTTGCAAAGAATTTTATGCAAAAATGGTCGATTCCTACTGCCTCCTACATGTGTTTTGACAGTTCATCTATGCATGAGGCAGACTATTTTCTCGAGAAACTCAGTGCGCCTTACGTGCTGAAGGCAGACGGACTTGCTGCCGGTAAAGGTGTCGTTATTCATAGTAATATAGACGATGCCAGGAGAGAATTGCAGGCAATGTTTAATGGGAAATTCGGAACGGCAGGCCGTAAAGTTGTGATTGAGGAATTTCTTAAGGGGATAGAACTCTCGGTCTTTATACTTACTGATGGAAAAGAATATTTAATTCTGCCGGAGGCCAAGGATTATAAAAGAATTGGAGATGGTGACACAGGTCTCAACACTGGCGGCATGGGAGCCGTCAGTCCTGTCCCGTTTGCTGGAGAAGAGTTTATGAGAAAGGTTGAAGAGAGAATAATAAAAC
>DOVA01000125.1 GCA_003520315.1 Rikenellaceae bacterium
TACACAATTCTTGACATACGACCGAGTATGTAGCCTAATATTTTTTACTAATTTATAGTTCGATTCAACTGCATGTGTTATTGCTAATTCGAGGTCATTTCTATGTATTGGCTTATTTCTACGGTTTTTAATTAATTCTGCGACATTGCTAAATGCTTCTGAGCCTGCTTTTGCAGTAAAATTTTGTAATTCAGGGAAGCAGTTATATAGAGCATCCCTGAATTTTTCACGGGCGTAATTTTCTGCATCGGTAAGGTCAATTTCAAAAAATACTTTGTCAAAAAGAAAATTGGATACATCTTCCTTCTGGTAGAGATTGTTCACGATTGTCTCAAAATCCGAGAATGAGGAATTTTGTATTGCTGAGGCATTTTGATAAAAAGGATAAGCATCTCGAACACGTCTTAATGCGTTTAGCATTGACTTTATATCATCTGAGACATCTTTGCAGGCAAGCACAAATTTGCAATAAGCCTCTGGTGAGGTTTTATCCATCTCCCAAAATCGTTCTATCTCAGGCCAAAATTCGCTTGGCGTTAGACGATGATTTTTATATTCAACAAATTCCCTGCAAATGCCCCGTTCGGGAACAAAGAACGAGGCTTCTACATCCCCTAATGCTTCTTGAATAGCTTCCGTAAAGCCATCATGTTTCAACCAATAGGGGACTCGTGAAGCAATTAAACTCGCTTGATACTGGAATCCTGATTCGGCGATATCACCGCCAGTTGCTTCTGCGGATAAAAGGGAGTTTTTTAGTTTTCTCTTTGTCACAATACTCCTTAGATAAATCTACAACAGTACTTTTTGTTTAGTTAAAATTAAATTTTTGCTCCAGTATGTTTTGCTTCAGGCCCATACCAGAATCCAGTAGCAAGCCATCCCACATAAAAGAACAACCATTCTGCTGTCCAAGGAATAATGGTTGTTGCGATGGATTTGGATTGGTTCCAGCTATTATCTCCTGGGTAGTAAAGACATAGTGATCCGTCCCTGTATATGTGTGGGCAATTCGGAACAATTTCTGGTTTTACTACATATACTTTTGGGCTTCCATATTCTTTATATATTATCCGTATTATGTACTTGGGAGATTTCAATGTGGGAGAAAGTTGTCCCACCCAAGTTTCCCTTGTTTTAGAAAAACGAAATTGCGGGAACCGTTGCCCAATAAGAAATTTTTGTTGAGCAAGGGTTAATCTTCTTTGTTTTGGTAAGCTAGTTTTCGTCTTCGCCATAAAATTTATGTTGAGGAATGGGCAATGATGGATTCTTCTCGACGGTAATACCAATGAGGCCATTGGGTGATGTGTGCAAGCTACCCGTTAATGCTGCTCTTGAGTAGGTAGAAAGGGAATTTTCCAGGTTAGAGGGAAAGAAGTCATTTCCAAAGACCTTTTTCCATAAATTAATGGCCTGTTCCTGCTCTTCTTCTAAAGCTCTAGAAGCCCACTTGAGCGATTCTTCAACTCGCCTCATAAATGTTTCAAAAGCTGATCTTTCCCAATTCCAAGCAACGTTATTTTTCAACATTGGATCAGAAATCGGAGGAACCTTATCTTTTGTGTTTAAGTAAGGGGTGAACTCAATATTTATGGCATTAAGAATATCATATGACAATTCTGCATAAGATTTTCCATCCGTCTTAATGACCATTTTTGATACCAGGTTATAAATGAGGCATTCTAGCCAGTAACTTTTTGGGCGTAGGATGTTCATTTGAACGTCCCTCCAATGTTTAAATAGCTTGATAAGTCTCACAACTTTTCCCCCATTCTCTCGGTTTAATTTGCTTAGGGCAAGACTATAGCCAAGGGGTTGGGTTTCAACCCACTTACTCCAATCTCTATCTGGAATATATAAAACATCATCAACACCATTAGGAGCGGTAACAGGTACTATATCTAAATCAAAGTAGCAACCAATACCTTCTAGATGTACATTGATTGATCTTCGCTGTTTCCTGAGAGCTACAGCTTCTGGATCAAGATGTCCTTCAATTTCTAATGCATCAGGTAATTTTCTCAGGACAGAATAAAGATCTCTCAGAACTTGCTCCGCACCTGAAGATACGATTTCTTTATAGTCCTGGCTAACAAACAATAGGATGTCTACATCCTTAATATTACTTATGGCTGTTCCACGTGCGTAGGAACCAGCGAGTCTAGAAAAGGGATCTTCTGTATGAAGAATTTCGCTACTCTTTAAGAAATTCCTCACCTTACTCGGATATTCTTTTGCAAGTTCAATCCTGTCTGCATCAGGTTCAATGTGATGCAATAGCTCATAAAAGTGATCAGGCAAAGTGTTCATCTTTCGACCTCTTAGTTGTTTCTGAATGCTTGCTTTTGAAGCAACTGCATCGTTCTTTTTCCATCAACTGTATCGCTTACTGTTGGACAAATGTTCTGCGTTTGGCTTTTTTTATGGGATGACAGCCATTGTCATCCCATAAAAGTCTAAAGCCTATGTCGTGATCTGATCCTCTCGATGTTTTAGTTGCTCATCGTTTGGCCTTGGCTGGGCATAAATAACGGCTTTTTTATCATTTATCCCCAACCCAAAATTTACAAGAAGCTACAGCTTCGAAACTTTTACTTACCATTCGAGACTTTTATTATTTATTTCGAAACTTTTGCTAGTTCCTACATCACTTCCTCAGATCAAATCCGCCAAATACTTGTTGTTCCCAACAATAGCTTTCAACACTCACTATACCCGCAGGCGTAGC
>DOVA01000230.1 GCA_003520315.1 Rikenellaceae bacterium
AATATCCTGTAAAACTCCCCAGATTGAAGGGCCACAGGAGTCTTATTTACCTTCTGAAATTGCACCTTCATTGTCAGAACTGCCTCTTCGCATAGAACTTGATGTCAAAAAAATAGAGAGTGTGGTTAATGCAAGCATGAATGGTCTTCTTTATCAGGGAGACAAGCTTGCAGGGGAAGACCTTTCTGTCAAGATATGGAAAGGAGGTCAATTTATGTTTTTTGTCAACAACAATGAAATTACTTATAAGGTCCCATTGAAAGTATGGTGCAGATATGGATGGAAAGTTGAGAAATTTGGCGTTGCGTTTTCAGATCATTATGAGGCAACAGGGACAATCTCACTGGTATACAAAACGGCGGTAAGTATTGATGAGAATTGGAAACTTGTTACAAAAACAACTCCTGCAGGATACGAATGGCTTGAAAAGCCCAAAGTTAAAGCGATAGGAGTTAGTATCCCGGTTACGCCAATTGCAAATATAGCACTTTCATATTTTCAAAAAACTATAACAGAGCAAGTTGATAAAATTCTCTTTGAGAACGTTCCATTGGACAAATATGTAAGAGCCCTATGGGATGAGGTACAAAAACCATATTTACTGAGTGATGAAGATAATCTCTGGATCAGAATAACTCCAAAGGAAATATTGCTTGCTCCATTTACTACCAAAGGCAACAAGCTGAATATTACCATTGTATTTTATGCTCAAGTTGAGTCGGTTTTTGGTGCCCAGCCTGTTGTAAAAAATAAAGTACCGCTTCCTTCGCTCAGATATATTGAAAGACAGCCACAGCAATTTTCAATTAACGCACGAGCAGATGTAACTTTTGATAAAATTGCAGAATTTGCGCGCAGCCAATTGCAGGGCAAAAGTTTTACAGAAAGTGGCAAAATTGTTAAGATCGATAATCTTTCACTTTATAGCAGCAGTGGTAGAGCTGTGGTAGTAGCAGATTTGAGTGGTTCATACAAGGGAAGAATATATTTTACAGGTAAGCCTGCATATAACAGCGAAAAACAATCTCTTGAAATCGTAGAACCAAAATTTGACATTAAGACTCAGAATGCTCTTATAAAGTCTGCTAACTGGCTATTACATGGAATGATACTCAAAAAAATAACTCCTATGTTGACTTATCCTTTAGAGGAGACTCTGACAACATTGAAAGATCAGGCAAATTCCATGCTTAAAAGTTATGAGGTGTATAGCGGAGTGCGTATAAACGGCTCTCTGGATTCTTTGGCAGTCACAACTGTCAGTATGGTTCCCGGAGCTGTAAGGATAGGTGCGGAGATTAAGGGAAATGTTGCACTAATAATAGATGAACTCAAGTTCTAATTGTTTTTGGGTTCTATGATAGAAAGATCCCAAGTATGAACTTGCTTGTTAAACTTACTCTTTTTTCTGCCTCTATTTCCGTCGAATTGCCCAACATATTTTATTGTAACTTGATCTTTTATATTTGGAGCCAGTAATGTATCTGCCATTCCATGAGTGAGAATAACACACGGCATAGCAGATGCTACAGCAGCAGAATCCTTGATATTTAGTGGTTTTATAATTCTATGGGCATCATACACTTGTTCTATTCTCAACTCCTTGGACGAATCATAGTAAAATTGAAGATTTGTTACTTCAGTCATATTTCTCGTCCTGTCCAGTCCGTTAAATTCCGGATTATTAAAGGCTCCGGCAATTAACGGCATTAAAGAAACACTTACAAAAACAAATAACACTGCAATTCCACCAAGGAACCTTATCGGGTCTGGTTTTACAATAGATTTTTTTATCAGATAGGCGCCGATTGTCAAAGAAACGACAGTTATAAAAGAAAAGTTTAAAATTGAAAGTTTAATATCGTGAAATGGAGCTCCTTCATTGAGAATAAGCAGATATATGCCAAAAGGGATTATAAATGGAATTATAGCAATAGGTAGAGTATTTAAATAGTAAATCCATTTCTTGTAATTCATTTTTTCTTTGACTGCGGATGCCCAGTAGTCGAAAATGTATCCCATTGTCATAGCTGCAGGAATCAGCATTGGTAGCAGGTATCTTGTTTTCTTTTCAGGCAGGATGGAAAGACAAACTATTACAAGAATCATCCAGAGAAGTGCAAAAGAATAACCTTTGGGATGATTTACTTTTTTTCTCCAGTAACCCCAGAAGAGGGATGTGATACAAAGTAGTGTCCATATACCTGTCTCAAATGCAAAATCATAATAGTAGTACCATGGTCTTGTATGATAATTGATCCAGTTTTGAGATTCTGTGCCAACAATCTTAAGAAATTGTTCAGGATGTGATAGATACACATAAAGATACCACCAGCCACCGACAATTATCGCTGACAAAACAAAAATGGCTATACCTTTCCATTTTCCCCTAAGACTATTTTTATATATTACAAAATATGATATTAGAAATGGGATAAACAAACCATATAAACTAATAGGCCCTTTGCTCATGAATGAAAGTCCTGTCAGAAAGCCTGAAATAACAAACAAGCCAATGCCTCCATCATTTTTTCTTATAGCTTTGATTAAAAACAAAATGGCACCTGCCATAAAGGCATGGCAATATATATCCCAGCTAGCCGTTCTCCCCGCCATAATTATATTGTAGGAAGTACACAATAAAATAGTGGATATCAATCCATATCTTTTATTGGAGGTCAGTTCAACAGAAATGAAATAGAGCATGAAAACGAGAAATGTTGCAGCAAGTGCGGACATCGAACGCTGAACTGCAATATTATCAGGTGCGATCATTTCAGCAACTGCAGCCAGCCACGTAGGGAGAGGAGGTTTCTGAAGTCTTATCTCTCCATTCATTGTGGGCACCATCCAATGGTTGTCGTAAACCATCTCTCTTGCAGTAATAATATTTCTTGACTCCATGATTTCAGTAAAGAGGAAGCCGTTATTCACAAAGAATGTAAATAGGCAAAGAGAGGCAATTATTAAATAAGAGGTATACTTTTTCATATTTTTAATCACTCAGAATTTTGTGCTATTTATAATTTGGAAAGTGAATTTTTTCTGTAAAAAATAACTAACAAATACAGTTATAATTGAAACAATCATATTGGAGATTGACGGGAAAATATGTAAAAGATCAACAAAAAACTTAAGGCCAAAATAATTTATTAAGATATTAATTCCATACACAATAAGATATCTGAATAATTGTCTTCTTCCCTTGAGATTGGATTCTGTAAATGTCACATACTTTTGAAGAAGAAATCCGGAAAGAAGTACGATGGGAAATTTTATGACAAAAGCAGCTATATGAGAGCTTAGGGTAACAATACCGAGATGTAGCATTTTTTTTTGCAAAACGAAATTGTAAATGACAAAATACAAAATCCAGTCAAAAACAAGGTTGACAACTCCGGTAACTCCATATCTGAAAAATCGAATAGGCATAGATTTTCTAAAAAGAGGATAGAAATAATCGATAATTTTGCATATCCATCTTCCTATCCTCTCAAAAAGAGTCTCTAAACTATATTTTATCTCCATCTTTTTCTGAGCAGATTAATTCAGATTGTCAAAGATAGAGGATTTTTTTTCTAAAATAATTACTATAATGTAATCTTTACAGGTCTAATCATGTTGGCCGGATCAAGGATCTTGTCAAGTTGTTCTTTTGTAAGCAATTGTTTGTCCAAAACAAGCTGATAAACGCTACAACCACTCTCCAGTGCCTCCTTGGCTATTTCTGTGCTGTTGGTGTATCCTATAAAAGGTTTGAGAGCTGTCACAATACCTACGGAGTGCTCAACAAGATAACGGCAGTGGTCTGCATTGGCGGTAATGCCGTCTATGCATTCCACCCTCAGAGTGTCAAATGCTCTTTTTAGCCAAATAGATGATTCTACAAGGCTGTGAACCAAAACTGGTTCCATCACGTTGAGTTCAAGCTGGGCTGCCTCTGAAGCCATTGTAATAGTGAGATCGTTGCCAATAACGCGGAAGCAAACCTGATTTACAACTTCAGGGATAACAGGGTTAACTTTTCCAGGCATAATTGAAGAGCCGGGTTGCTTTGGAGGAAGATTAATTTCAGCGAGGCCGGTTCTGGGACCTGAAGACATAAGTCTCAAATCGTTGCAGATTTTTGAAAGTCTTATGGCAATCATTTTAAGGGCTGATGAATATGAAACCATCGGCGAGGTATCATGTGTTGCTTCAATTAGATTGTCGGCAAGTTTTATTTTCCATCCGGTGATTTCTTTTAGAAATTGTGTACAGGCTTCGGCATAGCCTGGTTCTGCGGTAATACCTGTGCCAATAGCAGTTGCTCCCATATTAATAATTAAAAGCTCTTTGGCAGCATTTTCAAGATGTTTTAGCTCGTGCCTCATAGCTGAAGCAAAAGCGCCGAAACTTTGCCCGAGTGTCATGGGAACCGCATCTTGAAGTTGAGTTCTTCCCATTTTGATAACTTTGGCAAACTCTATCTCCTTCACGGCAAATGAGTCTATCAATTTCTCGAGTGCTGCTTTAACATCTAAATGTACCATGTAAAGGCCAAGATGCATGGCCGTCGGATATGCATCATTGGTAGACTGGGCCATGTTAACATGATCATTTGGATTACAGTATTGGTAGTCACCCTTTTCTTTTCCCATTATCTCAAGAGCTCTGTTGGCTATTACTTCATTAGCATTCATGTTCATGCTTGTTCCTGCACCTCCCTGAATCATGTCAACAGGAAATTGTTCTGTATGTTTTCCGTCAATAAGCTCCTGACAAGCAGTCACAATAGCATCCTTTAGAGAAGTGTCGATTAGGCCTAATCTGTGGTTTGCAAGCACAGCTGCCATCTTTACCATCCCGAATGCCTTAATAAATTGCGGATAGTCAGACAGTAACTGTCTGCTGATGTCGAAATTCTCTATACATCTAAGCGTTTGTACACCATACAATGCATCTGCAGGTACCTCTTTGTCTCCCAGGAGGTCATGTTCAATACGTTTTGCACCTTCTGACTTAATATGATATTTCTTCATTTTGGTTAATAATTATATTAAATATCTTCACAAAGGTACCCATTTATTATTAAATCGAAACCCTGACGTTTAATATTGTAATAAAGAAAGAGGTTTATCCTTTATGATATCCTCAGTATTTAAAAATACAGTATAAAGCTCTGAATCCGTCCTTCCATCCTATTTTTTTCCCTTCACGATATGTTCTGCCATAATAGGAGATTCCTACTTCATAAATACGAATTCCCGGAATTCTGGCAAGTTTGCCAGTAACTTCGGGTTCGAACCCAAATTTGTTTTCTTTTAGTTTCAAAGACTGAAGTATTTTAGTGTCAACAAGTTTATAACAAGTTTCCATATCCGTCAAGTTAAGATTGGTGAGCATATTTGACATAAATGTCAAAAATTTGTTCCCTATTGTATGCCAAAAGAAAAGCACTCTATGAGGATTGCCACCCATAAATCTTGAACCATATACCACGTCAGCTACTCCTTTAGTCACAG
>DOVA01000223.1 GCA_003520315.1 Rikenellaceae bacterium
AATGAAAACAATAACCTTGTCAGTAACTTCAAACTTATTCTCCTTCCTGAGATTTTGAATCCTGTTAACAAGTTCTCGTGCCACTCCTTCTCTTCTCAATTCTTCAGTCACTGTAATATCAAGAGCGATTGTAAGTTTTCCGTCGACTGCTACCAGCCATCCGGGCATGTCTTCAGATAAAATTTCAATATCTTCCTGATTAAGAACAATAGAGCCTGAAGGTAATTCCATTTTATATTCTTCACTCGACTCCAAAACAGTAATCTGCTCTTGTGTAAAGTTAGTAAATTCAGCTGAAATCTCCTTCATCTGTTTGCCATATTTCTTGCCAAGTGTTTTAAAGTTTGGTTTGACTTTTTTTATAATTATGCCGGTTGTATCATCAATGTATTCAACATCCTTCACATTAACTTCATTCAAAATAAGAGTCTTAACTTTTTCAAACTGCTCCTTAATAGTATCGTCTATAATAGGTACCAGAATCTTGGCTAAAGGTTGGCGTACCTTGATATTGACCTTGCGCCTGAGTCCTAATATCATGGATGATGCCCTTTGGGCCAACTGCATTCTATCTTCCAATGCCTTGTCAATTGCAGAAAGATCGGATTCGGGCATTAATACTGAATGTACTGTACTCTCCTTATGTCTGCCTGTTACTTCATTAAGGTCACAGAAAAGTTGTTCCATGAAAAAAGGTGCTATTGGAGCAGAAAGTATTGCTACAGTCTCAAGACAGCTATAGAGGGTCTGGTAGGCCGATAATTTATCAATATTCATTTCCCCTCCCCAAAATCTTTTTCTATTAAGTCTTACATACCAATTACTGAGATTATCTACAACAAAATCCTGAATCATCCTCCCGGCAGATGTTACATCCCAATTCTCATAAGAACATATAACATCCTTAATTAGTGTATTAAGAAGAGATATTATCCAGCGATCTATTTCAGGCCTTTCTGCAAAAGCTACCTGAGGTTCTGAATTTGTAAAATCGTCTATATTGGCATAAAGGGCAAAAAAAGAATAAGTGTTGAAAAGTGTGCCAAAAAACTTTCTTCTCACCTCATCTACTCCGTTGATATCAAACTTGAGATTATCCCAAGGTTGAGAGTTTGTCAGCATATACCATCTTAAAGCATCTGCTCCATATTCATTTAGTGTCTGAAAAGGATCAACGGCATTTCCAAGCCTCTTGCTCATCTTATTGCCATCTTTGTCAAGAACCAAACCATTGGAAACTACGGTTTTGAATGCCACTTTATCGCTGACCATTGTCGAAATAGCGTGAAGTGTAAAGAACCAGCCTCTTGTCTGGTCTACTCCCTCAGCAATAAAATCTGCAGTTTGACCAAATTCTTCAGTATCAAGCTTTTCAAGTCCCACTTGAGCATATGGCATTGCCCCCGAATCAAACCAAACATCTATCAAATCACTCTCCCTCTTCATCTTTTGACCCTTTGGAGACACAAGAATAAACTCGTCAACGTAAGGTCTATGCAAATCAATTTTATCATAATTCTCCTTACTGAAATCACCTGGAATAAATCCCTTGTCCTTCAACGGATTTGAGGTGATAAAACCAGCTTTGACAGACTCTTCGAGTGCCTCATACAGCTCTTTGACAGATGATATTATCCTCTCCTCCCTGCCATCTTCAGTTCTCCAAACCGGCAAGGGAGTTCCCCAATAACGGCTTCTTGAAAGGTTCCAATCCTGAAGATTTTCCAGCCACTTGCCAAACCGTCCACTTCCAGTAGCTTCAGGTTTCCAGTTGATAGTTTTGTTAAGCTCTATCATTCTTTCCTGAACTGAAGTAGTCTTTATAAACCAGGAATCTAATGGATAGTAAATTACAGGTTTGTCAGTACGCCAACAATGAGGGTAAGAGTGGACATGCTTCTCAATCTTAAATACTTTTCCCTGTTGTTTGAGCATTACTGCAAGCTCTATGTCAAGAGTAGAATCATTTTCACTCAATGTTGGATCATACGCATTTTTCACAAACCTGCCGGCAAATTCCCTATAAAGCTCCACATCAACTTTTTGCGAAACAAATGAAGGATCAAGATCTTCAATTTTGTAAAACTTTCCATTTCTGTCAACCATAGCCTGCTTAAATCCATCCTTGTCCACAACCGTTAAGGGAGGTATACCGTTTGCCTTGGCAACCTTGTCATCATCAGCTCCAAACGTTGGTGCGATATGAACAATCCCTGTTCCATCAGATGTCGTAACAAAATCTCCAGCAATGACCCTAAAAGCATTTTCACCAGGATTTACCCATGGGATCAATTGCTCGTAACGAATGCCACATAATTTATCGCCCTTAAATGTATCTCCTATAATATTATAAGGGATAGACTTATCTCCTGGATTATAATTGTCTAAACTAAGCTTTTCTGCTTCAGGATTGAAATGAGCAGAAATTAACTCTTTTGCCAAGATATAAATCGCAGGTCTACAGGAGTATGGATTGAAAGAAATAACTCTGACATATGCTATAGCAGGTCCAACACAAAGTGCAGTGTTAGAAGGCAATGTCCAAGGTGTTGTAGTCCATGCAAGAAAATAAGCATCAACCGGTTCGTCTTTATATATTGATTCTCCATTGTCATCTCTGTATATCCACTCAGAGTACTCACCTCTGACAATCTTAAACTGTACAACACAGGTTGTGTCTTTCACATCTCTATAACACCCTGGTTGATTAAGCTCGTGTGTACTTAGCCCGGTACCTGCTGCAGGAGAATATGGCTGAATTGAGTAACCCTTGTAAAGCAATCCCTTACGATATATATCACCTAATAAATACCAGAGTGTTTCAATATAGCGGTTATCATAGGTTATATATGGATTTTTCATGTCAACCCAATATCCTATCTGTTCTGTAAGAGACTCCCACTCTTTTGTATACTTCATTACCTCTTTACGGCAAATAGCATTATATTCTTCAACAGATATACTTTTTCCAATATCTTCTTTGGTTATACCAAGCATCTTCTCAACTCCAAGTTCAACAGGCAGACCATGTGTATCCCAACCTGCCTTTCGCTCGACAAGATATCCCTTTTGGGTTTTATATCTGCAAAATACATCTTTAATAGATCTTGCCATTACGTGGTGAATACCAGGCATGCCGTTGGCAGATGGAGGACCTTCAAAAAAAATAAATTTTTCAGCTTCGGCTCTTTCTTTAAGAGTTTTAGCAAAAGAGTCTTCTCTATTCCACTTGTTCAATATGGATTTATTAATGTTTACAAGATCTAAACTTTTGTATTCAGCAAACCTCATGCTACTTATAATTTTGAATTTGCAAAGATACGATTATTCACTACTTTTGAAAAAAATTGATTATGGGAGGCACATTTACAGTTCTCGACTATTGTATTCTTGCACTCTTCATTCCACCAATTATATCTGGGATCATTAAAGGTTTTGTCAGTCAGGCAGTCTCACTAATAGCCATTATCGTCGGTATCTGGGCAGCATACAGCTTTTCAGACATTTTTTCTCCATATTTGAAAAATTGTTTTAGAAGTGACTCTTCGCTAATTAATCTTCTTTCATTTGCTATTATTTTTATTGTTATTCTGATTATAGGATATTTTGCTGGGAAATTAGCCTCAAAATTCATTAAACTTATAATGCTTGGCTGGTTGGACAAATTGTTAGGTGCATTAT
>DOVA01000248.1 GCA_003520315.1 Rikenellaceae bacterium
TGTCAATTTTGATTATGTTTACTTTTTATTTCTTGTGCAAGGGATGCAAAGTAACTACTTTTTTCCGGATATAACAAAATAAGTTTAGCATATACCTCTAATGCTTTTTTGTAATACCCTTGTTCACTGTATATTTTTGCAAGTGTTTCAGTGTAAAAGCCCGAATCATCAAACTCTTCCTCAGCAACCTTCTCTTCGACCACATCAACATTCAGGCGAGAATTAATACTGCTCTTAAGTAAGGATGGCTTCTCACAAATAAATTTATCGAGTGGTTCATGAGGATCAAGAGGAGTCTCTTCAAGTTCTTCCTTTGAAAAGTAATCTCCTCCAGCCATAATAATTTTGGAAGTTACCTGTATATTAAGTGGTTCCTCCTCAACCTCAAAAACAATTTCTTCGAAAGTCTCTTCAACTACTTGAGTTTCGGAATTATTGTGGCTTCTCGCCTTTTTAACGAGGTTGAAGAGTATCTCCCGCGAATAAATATGAGCTGCTGTACGGCTTAAGCAAGATCGGACATGCTCTTCTCCCAATTCACAAGCTTTTCGGAAAAGTTCATAATGTCCCAGTGCAAACCATGGATATTGCTCTATTGTACTTTCTAATGTTGATAAACTTGAATCTGCCATAATGAATCATTTACCAATTGGCCACAGTGGCATTAAAAATTTCATTAACCAGCTTTCCAACTATTGAATCAACAAGAGAAGCCTCTACTGCATCCAAACCAAGAGTAGATGAATAATCTTCAAAGGCTACAAATGATTTTTCAAAATTTTCCTCAGGATGCTTTGTGTTTGTATACTTAATCTTTACAGTAACTGTAAGCCTGTTCTGTGAAGCCACCTCCTGGGATGTAACAGCCAGTGAAGTCGTTTCATAAGAAATAATGTCGCCCTCAATAATTATATCTCCATTGTCAGGATCAAGTCTTAATGTAGTAAGCTTTCGAAACTTTTCCTTGAGCTCCTCGGTAAGAGTATTGCTTAAGGACGGATTTACCCTCATGGCTCTGTTTTGAATAGTAAGGACTGTTACGGATTTTACATCTGGGGCTATTGATGTCCCAGAGAAACTGTATATTCCACAACCTGATAAAAGAGGAATAATTAATAAAACTATAATGCGGTTTCTCATATATCCAAATTCAGCTCTTTAATTTTTCTGTAAAGTGTCCTTTCTGATATACCCAATTCTGCTGCCGCTGCTTTTCTTTTACCATTGTGCTTTTCAAGAGCTCTTCTGATAAAATCTGCATTCATACTGTGAATGGAAAGCTGTTGATAATCTTCATTGGAAGTAATATGTGGATCCTCGTCATAATCTACCACGTTATGTTCTTCAATTATACTATCAACTTCCTCACGTTTGGTAATGGCAGAACCTGTCTGAACCTGCTGTCTACCCATACTTGCTTTAATCTCCTCAATTTCCTGCCTGAGCTGATAAAGAATCTTGAATATAATATCTCTGTCAGTCATATAATCTACTCCATGGCCTTCAGCTTTTACAGGTAAATGAGTTATTACCTCTTCAGGAATATACTTTCTAAGTACGCTTGAGGAGATCTCTCTGTTTTGTTCCAAAATAGAAATTTGCTCGGCAATGCTCTTTAATTGTCTGACATTGCCAGGCCATCTGTAGCTTTCCAAAACTCTCACCGCCTCCGGAGTAAGTCTGATTGCAGGCATCTTGTATTTATCTGCAAAATCAAGCGCAAATTTTTTGAACAACAAGTGAATATCTTCTTTTCTCTCTCTAAGAGGAGGTACATATATCGGAACAGTATTCAGTCTGTAATAAAGATCTTCTCTAAACCTCCCTGTTTCGATAGCTTTCATAATATTGACATTTGTAGCAGCAATAACCCTTACGTCAGTCTTCTGAACCTTTGAGGAACCAACTTTGATAAACTCTCCAGACTGAAGCACCCTCAGCAGTCTAACCTGAGTTGATAAAGGAAGCTCTGCAACCTCATCGAGAAAAAGTGTTCCTCCGTCAGCAACTTCAAAATAACCTTTACGCATCTCATAAGCTCCAGTAAATGATCCTTTTTCATGACCAAAAAGCTCAGAATCTATCGTTCCTTCGGGTATGGCGCCGCAGTTTACTGCAAAGTACTGATTGTGTTTCCTGGGGCTGTTTGTGTGAATAATCTGAGGAAAAACCTCTTTGCCCACTCCACTTTCACCTGTAACAAGAACTGACAAATCGGTACTTGCCACCTGAACGGCAATATCGATAGCCCTGTTTAGGGCTTGATTATCTCCAATAATATCAAATCTTTGTTTAATTGCGCGTATATCCATGATACACAAAAGTAGTTAAAATTTGTACCTTTGAAAAATTTAAAATCTATTTAGATGAAAGTAATAGCAATCATACCTGCCAGATATGGTTCGACTCGTTTCCCCGGCAAACCTCTTACATTGATAGATGGCAAGAGTATGATAAGAAGAGTATATGAAAGAAGCTCTGCAGTTTTTGAGTATGTTTGTGTTGCAACGGATGACTTGCGTATTTTTGACGAAGTGAAAAGTTTTGGCGGGAATGCTGTAATGACCTCTGAAAAGCATCGCAGTGGTACCGACCGTTGTTACGAGGCCCTACAAATTGTTGAAAAAAAAGATTCAGCGAAATTTGAAGTAATAGTAAATGTGCAGGGAGATGAGCCTTTCATAGAACCCGGACAACTTTTGGAGTTGATG
>DOVA01000135.1 GCA_003520315.1 Rikenellaceae bacterium
TCCAAACTACGATGTAATGACAGATCCTGCCATGTATTATGAGACTCTGTACAGAGCTTTATACAATGCAAAAGCTTATAATGGCTCATCTGCTGCTGCTGCTTATGCTTATGCTGATGTAGCTCTTCTTGACGACAAAAACGGTGGAGTTGGTTATATGGTATACACTGTACCAGGTGGTGAAAAATTAATTGGTACTAACTTTAAATTAAATCCAAGAGCCACACTTGGTTATTCCGACGGTGAATACTACTATATACCTGACAACTGGTATGATGAAATCTTCGACAAGGGTAATCTTCGTTCAGAATACAACTTCTCTGTCTCTGGTTCAACAGACAAACTGAACGTTTATCTCTCTGCAGGTTATTTGAACGATTCCGGTATTGTATCAGGATCAGGTTTCGAGCGTTTTACTACTCGTATAAAAGCTGACTATCAGGCTAAGGAATGGTTGAAAATCGGAGCAAATACAGCTTACACTTATTATGACTCAAAAGCTCCGGGTAGTCAAACTGACTGGGGATCCTCAGGCAACCTGTTTTACGTGACTAACATGATTGCTCCTATATATCCCATGTACGTTCGTAATGCAGATGGGACCATCAAAGTGGACAACAGGGGTATAACTGTTTATGATTTTGGAGGGTCTTCTACCAATTTTACAAGGTCTTTCATGGCACTCGCAAACCCTGCAATTACTCTGAAACTGGATAAGTATCACGCCTATACAGACGTTGTTAACAGCAAGTGGTATGCAACAGCCAACATAATCGAAGGGTTGCAATTTACAGCTACAGTTGGTGCAAACATTAGGAACCAGCGTTCCAACAATCTTTACAACCAGTTTTACGGTGCCTCTGTAGGCAGTCAGGGTGCAGTCTCTGTAAGACACTACCGCGAATTCGGAGTTAATCAGCAATATCTTTTGACTTATAAGAAAAATATTGCAACTAATCATAATATTGATCTCCTTGTTGGTTATGAATCATACAATCTTAAGCTGCAAAATCTCGGAGGTTCAAATACTAAACTGTATAATCCATATATCGGCGAATTGAGCAATGCTATTCAGATACCTCCTTCTGTCTATTCATATACAGATACATATACAACTCAGGGTATTCTTGCAAGGGCTCAATATGATTTTAAGGAGAAATATTTCTTAAGCGCCTCTTATCGTAGGGATGCTTCTTCACGTTTCCATCCTGACAAACGTTGGGGTAATTTTGGCAGCATCGGTGGTGCATGGCTCATCAGCAAAGAGAATTTCATGAGCAGCATAAACTGGATAGATATGCTCAAGATTAAAGCCAGTTACGGTATTCAGGGTAATGACAATCTCGGAAACTATTATGCATACCTTGACCAGTTTACAGTAACCAACAGTAGTGGGGATTTCTCAGTAGCATTTGCATACAAGGGGAACAAAGACATCACATGGGAAACATCCTATGCATTTAATGGAGGAGTGGATTTTGAACTTTTTGGAAGCAAATTGACAGGTACCGTTGAGTACTTCAGCCGTAAGACTGTAGACCTTCTCTATAACCAACCTGTTCCAATTTCTCTCGGGTACTCTTCAATCCCAATGAACGTCGGATCTATTGTTAATAATGGAGTTGAACTTGAATTGAATGGAACAATTCTAAAGACTAACAACATTCTATGGACAGCCAACTTCAACGCCACTCATTATAAAAATAAAATTACAGACCTTGCTGAAACACCTAAAAAAGCAGGTGGAATTAAAGGCAGTAACTACATTTACCGCATTGGAGGTTCTCTCTATAACTCATATCTGCGTAAATGGGCAGGAGTTGACCCGGAAACTGGCAAATCACTTTATTATGTAGATCCCGATAAGGGAGACATGACAACAACAGATGACTATACAAAAGCTGTTCAGTGCGACCTAGGCTCTACCCTTGCTAAAGTTTATGGTGGATTTGGTACAACTATCAATGCATTTGGATTTGACCTCTCAATTCAACTGTCATACCAGTTGGGTGGCAAGCTGTATGATGGTTCGTATGAACAGTTGATGCATCAGGGAGATGACCCTGGGACTAACTGGTCTATGGACATTCTCAAGGCCTGGACACCTGAAAAACCTTCCACTAAATATCCAAGGCTTGATGCTTCTATAGATACTTACCAAAAGCAATCTTCAAGATTTCTTACAAGTTCAGATTATCTGAGTTTTAACAATGTCATGTTAGGATACACCCTGCCAAAGAATCTTGTAAAATCCCTCAAATTGTCAACTGTCCGCATATATGTTTCAGGTGACAATCTTGGAGTTATTTCTGCCCGTAAGGGTCTTGACCCGCGCCAATCTTTGGGGCTTGGCAGTTCTACAACTTCCGGAAACTATAGCTACTCAGCAATGCGTACAATATCTGCCGGTATCTCTTTATCATTCTAAGTCTGACTTAACTTAATTATAATCACTATGAAATTAAATAAGAAATTATATGTTTTTGCTTTAGGAGGTCTCCTGTTCACTTCATGTGTTGACCTTAATACTGCTCCTGAAGGAGGTACTTTTACATCTGAGCAAAAAAGCGAGGTAGTGCTTGCATTGCCTCAAAGACTGGCTGCTGATGTGAATGGTATGTTTGCAAGCATTGGAAAGCAATATTGTGTTTTTGGGACTGCTTCGTCCAGACATGATGACGCAGGTTATCCGACAGTATGCCTGTCACAGGATCTCAATGGCCCGGACATGGTTAGTGACAATAGTAACTATAACTGGTTTTCAGTCAGTAGCAGTTACGAAGACAGAAATGACACATATGCAAATCCATACATGCGATGGGCTGTTTTCTATAACCAGCTTAAACTTGCAAATGACATTCTTGCAACCATCCCTGCTGATACAGACGATCCTACTTTGAAAATCTATCAAGCCCAGGCGAGCGCAATTAGAGCTTTTGACTTCCT
>DOVA01000165.1 GCA_003520315.1 Rikenellaceae bacterium
CACCTGTTGAGGAACAAGATATCTTATCGATCTTCCATTTCTTGCAGCTTCCCTTATTTTTGTTGATGATATGTCAAGTTGAGTAACCTTCTGCATATAAATTCTGTTTCCTGATACATGTTTGAATGTATTGCCATCAATCTTTTTTATTTCTCCTCTCATATCAGATGGAAATGATATGTCTGCCTTTTTTTCCGCATTAACAGGCCTTTCCATAATAATAAAATTTGTGTGATTGAATATATCACGGTAACTACACCAGGTATCTATTTCCATAAAAGCATCAATGCCCATAATAAAATAAAGCTCTTCGAATTTTTTCTTAAACATTTTTATTGTATTGATAGAATAGGAAACTCCCTGATTTTTTATCTCTATATCAGAGACATAAAGAAAACTGTTACCGCGCATAGCCTTTCTTAACATTATCAGACGTAGAACCGAATCCGTTATTTCAAGATTTCTTTTATGAGGAGGTATATGAGCCGGTACAAAATAAACTCTATCCATCAGGTATTGCTCTCTTATTTCTTCTGCAGTCCTTAAATGTCCTACATGCACAGGATCAAAGGTACCGCCAAAAATACCTACTCTCATTACTCCCTCAATTGTCCGTCACCAAAAGCAATAAATTTGTTGACTGTTAATTCTTCAAGCCCCATCGGACCAAAGGCATGGAGCTTTGTTGTACTTATACCCATTTCTGCTCCAAGACCAAGCTGAAAGCCATCGTTTAGTCTTGTAGAAGCATTGATAAGTACACAGGATGAGTTCACCTCTCTCAGAAACCTCCATGCATTGTCATAATTAGCTGTAATAATAACATCAGTATGGTTTGAACCATATTTTCTGATATGAGATAAAGCTTCATCCATATCTTTAACTATTTTCAATGAAAGTGTTAAATCAAGGTATTCCTCATACCAATCCTGTTCATCAGCTTTTTCAATCTCACCGACAATCTTTACAGTTCTTTCACATCCTCTAACAACAACACCACCCCTTTGGAAAATATCAATCATTTCAGGCAAAAATTTCTCTGCAATAGATTCGTGAACAAGTAAAGTCTCAAGGGCATTGCATGTAGCAGGTTTCTGAACTTTAGCATTCATGCAGACCTTGTATGCAAGCTCAAGCTGTGCCCATTCGTCAACATAGATATGACAAACACCTTTGTAATGCTTAAGCACCGGTATCCTCGATTTTTCAACAACACTCCTGATAAGAGCTTCTCCGCCTCTGGGGATAATTAGATCAATATATTCGTCCATTTTTAACAACTCATATATATATTCCCTGTCGCTTGTACCGACAAACTGCGCTGCATCATGAGACATATCTGCCTTTTCCAAGGCTTCAGTAATCAGGCTGTAAAGAGCAAGATTTGAATGATAAGCTTCGGAACCTCCTTTCAGGATAACACAATTACCACTTTTCAAGCAGAGGGAGAATGCTTCTATTGTTACATTGGGCCTTGATTCATAAATCACGAGTATAACACCGATGGGCATTCTCATCCGGCCAACACGGAGATTATTCGGTCTTGTCCATAATTTTATAATCTCTCCTACAGGGTCAGGTAATGCTATGACATCTCTTATGCTTGCCTGCATCTCACGGATAATCTTATCGTCTATTATGAGTCTGTCAACCATGCTTTTCGGAAGACCTTCCTTTTCTGCATTTTCAATATCCTTCCTATTTTCATTGAAAAGGTATTCCTCTCTCTCGGCAATCAGCTTCTCCAGAATCATGAGGATGCTGTTTTTCTTCTCTGTTGAGGCATGGGATAATATTCCCGATGCTGCCTTTGTTTTCTTTGCAAGTTCTTCAGGTTTCATATCAACACCATATTATCTCTGTGTACTATTTCTTCAGCATATTTATAGCCGAGCTTCTTTTCAATATCAATACTTTTTAGACCTCTAATCTTATTAATATCCGACGATGAATAATTTGCTATACCTTTCGCAACAATTCCACCATCAGAATTATTCACTTCAATACATTCACCTCTTGAAAAATCTCCCTCCACCTTAATCACACCTGAAGACAAAAGACTTTTCCCGCTATGAACTATTGCATATTCAGCGCCTTCATCTATTTGAATTTTACCTTTAATCTTATAAGCAAAGGCAGTCCACCATTTATTCCTTTTCATCTTTTTGTCAGGAAGGAAAAGAGTTCCCAACTCTTCTCCTTTGATAACCCTTAATATTATATTTTCCAGGTCTCCCCTTACTATTCTCGTGGGAATACCATAACTGGCCGCCTTCTTAGCTGCTTCCAGTTTGCTCACCATGCCGCCAGTACTCTTCTCGCTTATTGTTTCACCTGCTGTTTTTTCAATTTTATCGTCTATTTTATCCACAACATCTATTATGCAGGCACCTGAATATTTATTAGGATCCTTGTCAAATAATCCATCAACATCTGAAAGAAGCAGCAGGAAATCTGCATTTGAAATCTGGGCAATAAGAGCAGAAAGATTATCATTATCACCAAACTTGATTTCCGTGAATGACAAGGCATCATTTTCATTTATTATTGGAACAATATCCATATCGAGCAGCATATTTAACGTATTCATCAGGTTTAAACATCTGTTTTTGCTTTTGATGTCTTCGGGGGTTAACAATATCTGACCACTCTTTATTTTCTCTTTTTCCAATTCCTCCATATACATTTTCATAAGAAGAATCTGGCCAATTGATGCCAGAGCCTGTCTTTTTGAGATCTCCTTTGGTTTCTTCT
>DOVA01000003.1 GCA_003520315.1 Rikenellaceae bacterium
GATGGAAAAGTTACTTTAAATGAAAAGCCCGGTATAGGGATTGAAAAAATATAATTTTTGGGGATTATGGCAAGTTTAAGAAAAATCAAGAAAGATATAGAGTACCTTTTCACTGAAGTTATTTCTGACTGCTGGACGTATTTGTATTTCAATAAGGGTAAAAATGAAGATAAAATAGCAGAAATAATTAATGATGCAATTGATTTGAGAAATGATCTCTTTAAGAGGATAAATCACTATGACAGGAAAAATGCAAGGAAGACTTTTCAAGAGATAAATTCAGATCTTTTAAAAGGAGTTGACGAACTATTTGTTCGGGTTAGTAAACTTAACGAGGCTAAATAATCGGCTTTTTCAGACAACTGACAAAGAGCAGGTGCTTTCATGCTTAAGTTGAAGTGCCAGCTCTTTTTCTCTGCCTTGACAAAGTTTGTTTAACAGGTTATGGAAGGCCGTTCCATGGTTATGGTACTTGAGATGACAAAGTTCATGAAGAATTACAAAGTCAATGAGTTCGGCCTTTAGCCTGATTAATTGAATGTTGAGATTTATATTCCCTTTGTTTGAACAGCTGCCCCAATTAGTTTTATTATTTTTAAGAAATAGTTTATTGTAGCTGAATCCGTTTTCAGAAGCAAGGAATTTACATCTTTGTGGAAGATAGTCGGCTGCCTTTCGTCTGATAACAACCATTGTGGCAGCTAGTACTGCCTCTTTGCTGCAGCTTTGTGGAAGATTAACTTCTGTAACTTCATTTAGGTAGCGGATTAATATCTTACCTGGCATTGATTTTTCCCTGCAGGACATTTGTTGATATATTACCTTGCTGTTTACAAGTTGAAGTTTTTGCCCTTCACCTATTGGGATAATCCTGGCAAGTTGTTTATCTCTGTTTTTTTGAATTGTGGATAGTATCCACTCTTCTTTGGCTTTAATAAATTTTTCTGCTGAGGAGAAACTTGTGAGATAAGGGATAGATACTCTTACTCCTTTAGTGAGACTAACAGTAAGTCTGATATTGCGCTGACCTTTTTTTTTCGTAATAATTATCTCTCCGAAACGTGGATGGATATATTTTTTTATCACAATATTGATAGTTTAGGTTTAAATAGCAAGTTGGAATTGGTAAAAGTATTCAAAAAAATTGTGAGCTGAAAATAATTGTATATCTTTGCCAACCCAAATAATGGGAAATAAATATCAATTGCTTTAATTTTATGAATTATTTGACACCGGAAAAGAAGCAAGAGATTTTCGGACAATACGGAAAGTCTAATGCGGATACTGGTTCTCCTGAGAGCCAGGTAGCTCTATTTTCTTACCGTATCGCTCATCTTACAAATCATTTGAAAAATAACAAGAAAGATTACGTTACTCAGCGTTCTCTTTTAAAACTGGTTGGTAAGAGACGTCGTCTGCTTGATTACCTCAAGGAGACAGACATAGAGAGATACAGAAATATAGTAAAGGCCTTGAACCTTAGAAAATAGAAAGAAAAGGTGCCTCAAAGGCACCTTTTTTTGTTTGTCATTTTGTCATATCTGATTACATTTGCAAGATTTTTTATACATTTTGCCTAAATAATGCGACCCGGGGTAAATGTATAGCTGATAAATAATTATTAATAAACTCTCATAGGGAGAGCGGGAAGCACAGATGAATATATGAATGTAGTTAAAAAAACCATCCGGCTGAGAGATGGTAGAGAAATTGAAATTGAAACAGGTAAGCTTGCAAAGCAGGCAGATGGTGCTGTTGTTGTAAAACAAGGCAAAACAATGTTACTGGCAACAGTTGTGGCAGCTAAGGAAGCTAAAGAGGATGTAGATTTCATGCCACTTTCAGTTGAATATAAGGAAAAATATGCTTCTGCAGGCAGATATCCAGGTGGATTTCTCAAAAGAGAGGGACGTGCAAATAATTCCGAAATTTTGGTATCACGCCTTATTGACAGAGCATTAAGACCACTTTTTCCGGATGATTATCATGCGGAGGTGTATGTAAATGTTAATTTGATTTCTGCAGATAAAGAGATCACGCCTGATGCACTTGCAGGTCTTGCAGCTTCTGCCGCTATTGCTGTAAGTGACATACCTTTTAATGGTCCGATATCCGAAGTTAGAGTGGCGAGGATAGGAGGTCAGTTTGTAATTAATCCAACTTTTTCTGAGCTTGAAAAAGCAGATATTGATATTATGGTCGGAGCAACTATCGACAATATCCTTATGGTTGAAGGAGAGATGAAGGAGGTTAGTGAAAAAGACATGCTCGAGGCGATCAAATTTGCTCATGAGGAGATTAAGATTCATTGTAAGGCTCAAATGGAACTCATGGAAGAGGTTGGCAAGACTCAGAAGAGGGCATACTGTCATGAAACCCAGGATGAAGATCTTCGTGCGGCAATTAAGGAGTTTTGTTATAACAGATGTTATGCCGTAGCTAAGGCAGGGTTGGGAAAGCAGGCGCGTACAGAGGCATTGGATAACATTAAGGCAGAATTTGTTGCAACTTTATCAGAAGAGGATGCAGCGGCGAAGAAGATTATGATAGATAGATATTATCATGCAGTTGAGAAGGAGGCCATGAGGAATTTAATACTTGATGAAGGTATTCGTCTTGATGGCAGAACTACCACCCAGATAAGGCCTATTTGGTGTGAAGTAGATTATCTTCCGGCAACTCATGGATCTGCCATTTTTACAAGAGGTGAAACGCAGTCTCTTACAACTGTTACATTGGGAACTAAGCTTGATATGAAAGAGATTGATGAAGTATTGGTTGAGGGAATAGAACAATTTGTACTTCATTACAATTTCCCTCCCTTCTCAACAGGTGAGGCTAAACCATACAGGGGAACAGGCAGAAGAGAAATAGGTCATGGCAATCTGGCATTGAGAGCTCTTAAATTTGTTGTTCCTACAGGTGAGGAAAATCCTTATGCTGTAAGAGTTGTGTCCGACATTCTTGAGTCTAACGGTTCATCTTCAATGGCTACTGTATGTGCTGGTACGCTTGCTCTTATGGATGCAGGTGTTAAAATCAAAAAACCTGTTTCCGGTATAGCTATGGGCCTAANNAATTTTGTCTGATATTTTAGGTGACGAGGACCATCTTGGTGACATGGACTTCAAAGTGGCAGGTACAAAGGACGGAATCACAGCTACTCAAATGGATATCAAGGTTGACGGACTCTCATACGATATTCTTGAAAAAGCTCTTGAACAGGCTCGTCAAGGCCGTCTACATATTATGGGAGAGATGATGAAATGCATAAGTGAACCGCGTGCCGACTGC
>DOVA01000071.1 GCA_003520315.1 Rikenellaceae bacterium
AGGATATTGCCAAAGACTTGATTTTGCTATATGCAAAAAGAATGGATTCAAAAGGATTTGCTTTTTCTCCTGATTCTTATTTGCAGAATGAACTTGAGGCATCATTTCAGTTTGAGGATACACCTGATCAGATAAAAGCAACAATAGCAGTAAAGGAAGATATGGAACAGCCTTATCCTATGGATCGTCTTATATGTGGAGATGTGGGTTTTGGGAAGACTGAAGTGGCAATAAGGGCTGCATTTAAAGCAGTTATCGACGGTAAGCAGGTTGCTTTACTAGTCCCTACAACAATACTGGCTCTTCAGCACTATAAAACTTTTACTTCACGTCTTAAAGACTTTCCATGTACGGTTGATTACATATGCAGACTAAGAGGTTCAAAAGAGATATCTGAAATTTCAAAACAGATTGAAAATGGGAAAGTTGATATTATAATTGGTACGCACAGACTGCTAAATAAGGAAATTAAGTTTAAGGATCTTGGGCTGCTAATTATTGATGAAGAGCAGAAATTTGGTGTTGCTGCCAAAGAGAGACTCAGACAAATGAAAACGAATGTGGACACATTGACTATGACTGCAACTCCAATACCGAGGACTCTTCAATTTTCTCTTTTGGGATCCAGGGATCTTTCAATTATTAATACTCCGCCACCCAACAGACTTCCGGTTGAGACTGAAATTATTAGTTTTGACGAGGATATTATTAGAGATGCTATTAATTATGAAGTAGAACGAGGAGGTCAGGTTTTTTTTGTGCATAACAGAGTGGAAGATATTAAAAGTGTTGAAGAGATAGTGAAAAGATTATGTCCAAATGTTAAGACTTGCATAGGCCATGGCCAGATGGAATCTACACAGCTTGAGAAGATTATTCTTGATTTTATGGAGGGTGATTACGATGTTCTTGTTTCTACAACAATTATCGAAAACGGGATTGATATTCCTAATGCCAATACTATTATAATTAATCAGGCACAAAATTTTGGATTGAGTGATCTTCACCAGCTTAGGGGTAGAGTTGGCCGTTCAAACAGAAAAGCTTTTTGCTATTTGATTGTTCCACCTTTGACTTCTTTGACAGAAGATGCCAGAAGGCGGTTAAAAGCTATTGAATCTTTCTCTGAGCTTGGAAGTGGCTTTAACATTGCAATGCAAGACCTTGACATTAGGGGGGCAGGTAACCTTTTAGGTGGGGAGCAAAGTGGGTTTATCAGTGACATTGGTTTTGAAACCTATCAAAAAATTCTTGCTGAAGCTTTTAATGAGATTCGTCAAGAAGATGGAATGTCATTAAATGAAGGAGAAACGAGATTCAAAGAGGAGGAAACATATATTACTGATTGTGTTATTGATACTGATTTTGAGATACTTATTCCGGATGATTATGTAAATATTGTTGCTGAAAAGATAAGACTTTACAAAGAACTTGACTCTCTTACAGAGGATATTGAGATAGATAAATTTCTTGAGGAGATGAAAGATAGATTTGGTCCTGTGCCGAGTCAGGTAGAACAATTAACGTACACTGTAAAACTTAGAAGAATTGCAGTTGAACTTGGTTTTGAGAGGATTACATTAAAAAATGGGATTATGCTGGCTTATTTTGTAAGCAATCAATTATCTTCCTATTATCAATCAAATAAATTCGCAAAAATTTTGTCTTTTTTACAGACCAAATCCAAACGCTTTAAATTGAAAGAACAAAGAGATAAATTGTACATTGCAGTTGAGAATGTCAAGAGTATGGAAAGTGCATATAAAATTTTACTTGAGATGAATAACATATAATATTATCTTTACAATTTTTAATGAATTTATTAGTTGATATAGGGAACAGTTCTGTAAAAGCAGTATATGCTTCAAAAGGCAAGTTTAGCCCTGTATATAGCTGCGTTAATGACAATTACTTTGAGTTTATACATGATTTAATTAATGACAAAAAGCCCAACAGGATTTTTATCTCATCTGTGAGAGGTTTTGATGTTGGAGAAAAAGTTAAACTCAAAGAGACTTGTGATGAATTGATAGTGGTAGATTCTAAAATAAATCTTCCTATTAAAATTAATTATTCAACTCCCAATACACTTGGCCCAGACAGAATTTGTTCAGCAGTTGGAGCATCATATTTTTTTCCGAAGATGGATGTAATAATTTTTGATTTTGGCACTGCGCTTACAATTGACAGATTATCAGCTTCAGGAGAGTTTTGTGGTGGAAATATTTCACCGGGTATGATGACACGAATAAGAGCTTTGCATGATTATACACACATGATTCCCATGATCGATATTCCCGATAAAATTACAGAAATGGGAAAATCTACAAAAGAGGCTGTCGAGTCTGGCATAATTTTGGGAATACTATTTGAATTGGAAGGTTATATGAATCGTAATCCTGATTCAGTTTATATTTTTTCTGGGGGTGATGCGATTTATTTTGCCAAAAGAATGAAAAGGTCGATATTTGTGGTTTATAATTTAGTTATAATGGGCTTAGCCCGGATTGCAGATTACCATGCAGAGTTTTAAAGTGAAAGGGAAAGGGTTGTATTTAATACTTACTCTTTTTGTTTGTAGCAAAATGGTTGCACAGACAACCGACGCACTAAGTACTTATACCCCTTATTCGCTTTTTGGCGTGGGAGATGTTTCAAGGCCTGGTACTGCATTTAACAAGAGCATGGGAAGTATAGGCATCGGAGTTAAGGATATGAGATATATTAATTATTTAAACCCTGCTTCAATTGTGGAACGAGATTCTCTTTCGTTTATGGCTGATTTTGGCATGGAACAGAATAATCATTATCTTTCGGGCAATGGTGTAAAATCAGCTTATAACAGTTTCAATATGCACCATTTGCTTATAACTTTGCCGATCTACAAGAGATCAACATTTATTATTGGTGCCGTCCCTTTTAGTAGTGTGGGTTATAAATTTGCCAAAAAGGAGACCGATCCTGAAATAATAAATGAAATGGGCGATGTTGAATATCAAAAATATGGTACTGGAAGCATAAGTCAACTACTTGCCGGGGCGTCTGTTAAAATAAAGAATTTTGCAATTGGCGCAGAGGGAATATACTATTTTGGTACAATTGACAGATATTCCAATGTTGTTTTTTCTTCAAGCACAACATATAGGCAAATTC
>DOVA01000046.1 GCA_003520315.1 Rikenellaceae bacterium
CAAATCCTCTTGCAATGCAGGATGCTATATGGAGTGACCCTGTTTGGTGGGATATTCCTGAGTAATTTATTTGATTGTCTAAACAGATCAAGAGCTGTCCATCTACATACAGGACAGCTCTTTTTTTATTTTAGATTTCAAAGATTACTTTTTTAAGAATTGCTTTAAATCTTCAACAGCAACTTCATAACAGTCAAAAAGAGAATCTCAAGCAGGGCAGTTGTGTCTGTTTTACTTGTCAATATGAAAAAGTCATTAAAGCCTATTTTGTGGAGTTTTCTCATAAAGAATAGAGCTGTTTTTTTACTATCTGTGCCCACTCAAAATGTGAGTGACTTTTGTCGAAAGTTTGCCACGGGATTGTTTTTCCTATTTTTACCCTGATTGTTTTTCCTTTTTTGTTAAAGAGTTCTCTTGGCAGGAGTGCAAGTTCAATATTTGTCTTTATTCTGAATATTTTTCTGAACATAAAGATGAATATGAATAAATTGGAATTTCTACCTTCGAAACAAATTGGTACAATGTCTCTTTTGCTTGAAATTGCTTTAGAAATGAAACTCTTTTGCCAGTCACAGTCCTCAACCTTTCGATGATATTTTCTGGAGACTTCTCCTGCAGGGAAATGAGAAATTGGATCATCTCCGTTGTAAACTTCTTCCAGTGCCTGAAGATATTCTCTTGATGAACTTTCAAAAACGTTTACAGCTGCAATCAATGGGCGGAGTTGAGGAATGTACATAAATGCCTCATTGGCAATTGCCTTGACAGTGCCATATTTATTTGTAATTATATATGTAAGAACAAGTCCGTCAACTATACCGAAAGGATGATTTGCTACAAAAAAACAACGACTATTTTCTGGCAAATTTTCAATCCCTGTAATTTCAACCTTAAGATCGAGCTCATCAATTACTTTGGGAAGAAAATCTTTACCTATACAATCCTTATACTTGTTCATGATACGATTCATCTCATCCTCTTTGATAATCCGGGCAATAGTGTTGGTTACAAATCGAGGGAGTGATCTTAAAAATTTTGAATTGCTCTCTGAAAGTATTTTCCTTATGTCAATGTACTTAACTTCCTTCTCCATGTCTATTGATTTTTGGTTGTTATTAGAAATTTTATGTCCAAAATTTTGGATAAAATAAAAATAATTTTCACTTTTGTTGCAAATGTAAGAGCAATGACGCTTTCAAACAATAATTTCAACCTTAATAATGACAATTCCAATAAATTGTCAAGGGGAAGTTATTGATAGCATTTATGATATAATATTTTAGTGACCTCCCCTGAAACTCAGGGGAGGTTTTATTTTAAAAAATGGAGACATATGGATAAAACATTTATTCCGAAGGGCTATAAGTCGCCTCTTGATATTTGGCAGACTGAGTTAGCAATCAAATTTATTAAGGACACATTTCAGATTGAATTGTCTTCTGAACTTAAACTCAGAAGGATAACAGCTCCACTATTTTTACCAGCCGGTACTGGTCTCAATGACAATTTAAATGGAATTGAGACACCTGTAAGTTTTAAAACTGAGGGTGGGAAAGGAAATACGGCCGAAATAGTGCAGTCTCTTGCAAAATGGAAACGTTTTGCCTTATGGCGTCATAATTTTAAACCTGGAATAGGTGTATATACTGACATGAACGCAATCAGACCTTGCGAGATCACAGACAATATCCATTCACTCTATGTCGATCAGTGGGATTGGGAGAAGGTAATCAAGCCATCTGACAGAAATGTGAAGACCTTGTATAATTGTGTAAGACGCATATATTCAGCCATCAAACGTACTCAGTTTCTTTTGACAGAGAGATTCCCGCTGTTGGATCCATTCCTTCCTGATGATATATCATTCTTCCATGCCCAGGATTTACTTGAGATGTATCCCGACTTGGAGCCCAAAGAGAGGGAGAATGAAGCCGCAAAGAAATATGGAGCAATTTTTATTAGAGGAATTGGAGGTAAACTTTCTGATGGTACAATTCATGATGGACGTTCTCCTGATTATGACGACTGGTCTACTCCTACTGGAGACAAGTCTGAGATTGGCGGTGTAGCGCTTTCAGGTCTCAATGGAGATATTATTATATGGAATCCTGTGTTGCAGTCTGCATTGGAAATTTCTTCAATGGGCATCAGAGTTGACTCAATATCTCTTGAAAGACAACTTATAGAGCGGGGAGCGGAAGAGAGAAGGTCACTCTATTTTCACAAGTTACTTTTTGATGGTAAACTACCGAGTACCATGGGAGGGGGAATAGGCCAATCAAGGCTTTGCATGCTATTGTTACAGAAATGTCATATTGGTGAGGTTCAATCTTCCATGTGGCCTGAAGAGACTTTGCGAACTTGTGCGGAAAGAGGAGTTTTCATTTTTTAATGAATGTTTTTATGAAATTTAAAGGAGCTATTTTTGATCTTGACGGAACTCTTGTGGATTCAGTTGAAGATCTGGCAGATTCAATGAATACTGTATTAAAAGAAAATAATTTTCCAGAACATGAAATTGACAAGTATAAATTGTTCGTTGGAAATGGCATAAAAACACTTGTCATAAAATCTCTTCCTGCGGGTAGTGATGAGGAGACTATATCAAAGTGTTATCTGTCAATGATGAATGTTTATGATAACAACTGTGTCATCAAAAGCAGGCCATATGATGGAATCAGGGAGCTTTTGCAAAAATTTGCCGACAAAAAGATAAAACTTGCAGTACTTTCAAACAAAGCGGATAATCTTACAAAAAAGATTATTTACTCGCTTTTCCCTGAGGTTCCATTTGTAAAGGTAGTTGGTCTTGTGGATGAAAATCTTAAGAAGCCGAATCCTGAAAGTGCCCTTGCAATTTGTAGAGAAATGAACGCTTCCCCAGACGAAGTTCTTTTTTTAGGCGATACGGCTGTAGATATGCAAACTGCCAAAAAGGGCGGCTTCGTTGCAATCGGTGTTTTGTGGGGCTTTAGAGGCAAAGATGAGCTAATTGAGTCCGGCGCAGATATCATAGTAGAAAAGCCAGTAGAGTTGATGGATTTTTTGGATAGCAAAAGATAGCTAACAATCTAATTTTATTGTAAATTTGCAGAGTCTCAAATGATATTATATGAAGGTAAACATAATAGGTGGAGGAATGTCCGGTCTGACATTAGGTTGTTACCTTCAGATGTATGGTTTTGAAACTGAGATTTTCGAAAAAAATTCTGTCCCCGGAGGGCTTTGTGCGAGTTGGAAGAGGGGAGAATATACATTTGATGGAAGTATTCGCTGGATACTTGGTTCCGGAAAAAGGAATGCTTTTTATAAGCTCTGGTCCGAATTAATTGACATGGATGAGGTTGATTTTATAACACATGAGACCTGTCTTGAAATAGAGCTGAATAACAACAGAAATAAATATGAAGAGAAGGTATTTAAACTCTATACCAATATTGATCGTCTTAAAGCCTATCTTCTCGATATAGCTCCTGAAGATGAAAAGCAAATAAGGAAATTTATATTTCTTCTTCGCGTACTTCAACGGTACGAATTACCTCCAATGATCTGTGAAATCTCACAGTTACAGAGTATGAGACAAAAATCCAAGATGATCAGTTATCTTCCTCTTGGACATAGTTTTCTCAGATGGGGCAGAGTTACTAATTTTGAATTTGCCAGGAAGTTAAAAAATCCATTTTTCAAGGAAGCCATCGAATTGCTCTATGACGGAGAAGAGGTTAATCTTCTTGTTGTGGCAATGCCATTGGCTGCGTATGATACTAAGAGTGCTGGCTATCCTGTTGGGGGATCTGCAATGTTTGCTGATAGATTTAGGAAAAGATATGAAAGTTTGGGAGGTGTGATTCATTTTAACAGTCAAGTTGTTAGGGTAGATGTTGACAATGGCAGAGCTGCTGCCATAGAACTTGCCGACGGCAGAAGGGTAGAATCGGATGTGACAGTTTCTGCTGCTGATTGGCATTTCACTGTTTTTGAGGCATTGGAAGGAAGATTTGTAGATAGTAAAATAAACAAACTTGCCAATTTGAAATCTTTTAAACTTTATCCTTCAGTTATAATGATATCTCTTGGGGTTGCAAGAAGTTTAAAAGAATATCCACATTTTTTTAGATTTCCACTACAAAATTGCTATAAGTCACCTGATGGAACAGTTTACAAAAGACTCGAAGTACATATTTTTAATTACGACCCCACTCTTGCTCCTGAAGGTAAATGTGTTGTTTCAATGAGTTTTTTTACTGAAAATGGCCAATTCTGGATAGAAAAACGAGAGAGTGAAAGGGAACAATATTATGTTCTTAAGGAACAATTCGCATCAAACATGATTGACGAACTAGACAGAAAGTTGGGAGGTATTAAGGAGAATCTCGAGGTTGTAGATGTTGCAACCCCTGCTACTTACTTAAGATATACCGGCAATTGGATGGGAAGTGCCCAAGGCTGGTTTCCCAAAGAAAANNATCTCCTGTGGAAATCCAACTTCCTGGACTTAAGGATTTCTTTTATAGCAGCCAATGGCTGATACCAGGGGGAGGACTACCTACAATTCTCAAGGCATCACATGATCTGGCACAAAAAATGAGATTTGTGTTTTACAAGGAAAGGTTCAATAAGATCTAGAAGGATATTTTACAGGTAATTCCACTAGTTGTATATCTTAGATTTTCCGTAGCAAGCCCGGTAATAGGAATTTTTATATAAGGTTCTATCTGTAGATAAAGATGTGATGAGAGGGGTCTTTCAAATCCAAACATTAAATTTATTCTTCCTGCTATGTCAAATGCATTGAAAGGCTCTTCCTTTCTTTCGGATGTCGTGGATACATTGTTGAGCTTATAGGTTTTTTGGGCTCCAGTTGCTATCATAGTGACACTTTCGCTTAACTCCTGTTTGTAAGTTGTATGGGTGTACCGTTCCCCTAAATAGGCTAAAGAAGAGACTCCGGCAGAAAAATAAAAGCTCTCTCTGTTTTCGCCTGACATTTTGGATAGAAACCTCCAAGTAATGTTAACAGGAATGTCAAGATTGGTCAATTCGGCTGTAAGACGATTTGCCGGAATAGCTCCGCCCTCAATGGAATTGTTTGATTCAACTGTCTGATGCTCTATTTGTAAACCTGTGGTTAGTGATAATTTTGGAAGAAGCACTATCTCGAAGCTTACACCACCGGAAAGGTTGAAGGATGAGGCTGTAGATGTCGAATTTATTCCTGGAGAGAGGTTTAATCCAATCTGTACTTTTTTTCTCTTTTCCCGTATCTTTTGATTTTGAGAATTATGAGATTCTTTTGTTTCTTTATCTAAATGTTGTGTTTTATTTTCTTTGATAGTTTCCATATTATCTGCCACCATTTTGTCTGACTGCCATTGGAGAGAATCGTCGATATTGTTTGGAGAGTCATGTTTTACTGTTGAAACTTCAATCAAATTTTGACCGTTATCTATTTTAGAGCGATCTATTCTGTTTGCTGCAATTTCTTCTTTAGAAATGATTTTTTTAATAGTTATGTCTTCTTTAAATAAATCTGGAGTTCTTATTAAAAAGTTTTGTTTAATAATTGGTGTCTTTGTCTGTTTTTTATCATTCAGGACGATTGAGGTGTTATTATTGTTTTGAACAGTTGTTTGTCTAGATGTTAAGAATAATGCCAGCCCAATAATCATACATGCTGCAGCTCCAGAAGAAACCTTGAGAAACAGTGCTCTTCTTCTCCTTCTTTGTTTAAGAACAAAATTCTCCCAAGCGCCCTCTATATAGCTTTCCTCATGTTCTAAAGCGGTTTTTTTGATAATTTCCACTATTCCATTCTCTTCTGTCTCCATACTCTCTTTCTCCATATTATTTGTGACTTGTGTTGAAGTGGAGCTTGAAAATTTCCTGCAGTCTTTTTTTTGAACGCGAAAGGTATACCCTTGAAGAACTTTCCGGAATTTTTAATTCTTTAGATATCTCTTCGTGACTGTACCCTTCGATTTCATACAGGCAAAAAACTGTTCTGTGAAGCTGCGGTAGATATTTGAGCATGTTAATTATCTCTTTGAAAGTAATTGAACCAACTACATCTTGGTGCGAATCCTGAAGTGTCAGCTCTTGAACATCAACCATTACACCTCTTTTCAATTCTTTTCTATATTTATCAATTGCAGTATTTATCACTATCTTTCTCAACCATATTTTAAATGGCTTTGAAGTATCGTATCTTTTAATCTCATGGAAAACCTTTATAAAGCTATCATCGACCNNATCATTCCTCTCTTTGGCATATAACAAGGCTACACTCATAGCATAACCGAAAAATTTCCTGTACAGCACCTCACGGGATTTTTCATTTTGACGAATGCAGCCTTGTATTATGACAGTTATATCTTGCTCTTCCTGTTTTACCACCAATTTGAACTTTACATGCCTGACAATTATAAGGATTTATTTTCAAATTCAGTTGGTATTTCTTAATCTTACTACATACTTAAGGATTGAGTAAGGTTCAACTTCGGATGTTATAACTCTATCGTACAGAAGCTCTTTTCTGACCTTTTGAGGAATAATACATAAACTTTCATTAAATCCAAGTTTTGCCGGCATAAGCAAGATTGCATAACCACCCTCTTTCATCAGTTTTATTCCCTCTTCGAGGCCCTGTACCGCCTGAAAATGGTCAAGGAAGAATGATACTCCTGTTGCGGATGTAATTATTGAATCGTTTAAATATTTCCTTGTAAAATCAATGTCAACCCTTGAGCCGACAAAAGGTCTAAAACCTGTGCCAGGGATGCTGTCTATAAAAAACAGTCCTGAAGGCATTTTCTCGTATCGTCCAGGATACTTAAGATCAGCATACTTTTGTATTGAGTCTATTTGTCTTTCAAAAAGATCATTTTCAGTTTCTACATCCGTAACTTCTATATCAACTATAAAATTACTATTGACTTGGAAGTATGCACAGCTGTAGCTCCCGTAAGCAAGATAAGAAGGGACAAAAAACTGATATTTCTCGCCAACTTTCATCAAACTGATTCCATAGTCCACACCTTCTGGGACCATCGTGTTGCTTAAAAGACAAAACTGCAATGGCTTGTCACCATTTTCTTTACTGATGGATTGCAATACTGTTCCGTCAAAAAGTGAGATTGTATAATAAAAACTGACAACATTGCCTCTATTTAGTGATGTCCCGGTGTTATTTTCTGTCAACTTTCTGTAATATATACCACTATTATGTTTCTGTGCAACAATATTGTTGTCTGTAAGGTACTCGTTGATTTTCTGATCATCAATCCTCACCTGCTCTTCAAATTCTGAATCATCGTCGAGGCATGATGTTGCAACAAAGGAGAATGGAAGCAGCAATAGAACCGCAAGAGTTAATTTGGTAAAATACTTTTTCCTCATAATATTTCTAATTTTATTTGACCATACGTAAGCAAATATAAAAATGCTACATTTGTGAGGAACCACGTGTTAAAAATGCAGACCAAACCGGAGGAATTATTGGTTCTGGCCATCCCAACTATATAGTCAGTGGCATAGAGTAAACAGATCTTATGAAGGAACTT
>DOVA01000144.1 GCA_003520315.1 Rikenellaceae bacterium
AAGAATGTTATGAAACAAGTGATCTAATAATTGTTACAGGAGGTCTGGGCCCTACTAAAGACGACATAACTAAGAAAGCTCTGGCAAAACTTTGCAACTGTGAGCAATACAAATATGATATTAATCAAGCAAGGTTAATTGAAGATATCTGCAATAAAAGAAATATTGCTCTTACTAAACTTAATAGAGATCAGGCTTTCGTTCCTGAATGTTGCGAAGTAATAATCAACAGGTTGGGAACAGCGCCAGGTATGATATTCAGACTAAACAATAAAAATAAAAATGTGATTCTATTCTCTTTGCCCGGTGTGCCATATGAGATGGAACATATGTTACCGGCAGTAATTGAAACTGTAAAAAAAGAATTCAAAATAGATTCCATATACCACAGAACACTTTTGACTTTTGGAATTCCTGAGTCTACTCTAGCTTCTATGATTGAAAATTGGGAGGACAACCTTCCTGATGAAATCAAACTGGCATATCTTCCAAATCCACACACTGGGGTAAAATTGCGATTATCTATTTATGGTGGAGATTTAGATAATAATGCTCAATTAGTTGAAAAAGAAGTAGTCAAGCTCAAACAAATTCTTGGAAATGCTATTTATGGAGAAGGAGATGAGTCCCTTGAGTCAGTTTTATCTAAATATCTAACATACAACCATAAAACTATTTCTGTAGCAGAATCTTGTACTTCAGGAAGAATTTCGTCAATCCTTACATCTATACCTGGTTCATCTGTTTATTTTAAGGGTGGAATTGTAGCGTATGACAACAGCATCAAAATGAATATCCTCAATGTAAAAGAAGATACTCTTAATAATTTTGGAGCAGTAAGTGCTAAATGCGTTGAAGAAATGGCTGAAAATGTGCGTAAATTAATGAAAAGTGACTTTTCAATTGCTACATCAGGAATCGCAGGTCCTTCAGGAGGTTCAACAGATAAACCAGTCGGTACTGTATGGATAGCAATTTCCGGTCCCAATTTTCTCGAAAGCCAAATGAAAGTATTTAATGGAAACAGGAATAACAATATCGAAAGATTCTCTACGGAAGCATTAAACTTTTTAAGGCTAAGACTTGGTTTACAGCTAAAGTAATTTATACGTTACATAATGTAACTAAATTGTGATATAATATTATATTTTATTGTTTATGAGAAATATAGTTGTGTTTTTGTTAATAATATCAAGTATGTTGACTTCATGTACTTCAAATAGAAAAGAGCCAGGCGTTTTGACTGTTAATAAGATTGACTCTCTTTTTCAATCTCTCTATCCTTCTAATGAGCCAGGGGCAGCTGTTTTAATTATGAAAGGGGATTCTATTGTTTTTGACAAAGGTTATGGAATTGCAGATTTGGAGGAAATGACAAAAATTGATGGAAATACTTTTTTTAATATAGCTTCTGTTTCTAAGCAATTTGCGGCAGTAGCAGTAATGATGCTTGCAGAGGAGGGGAAACTTTCATTAGATGATAATGTCAAAAAGTGGTTCCCTTATTTTAAAGCTGATTTTTTCGAAAAAATAAAGATAAAACACTTGCTATCCCACACATCAGGAATTCCGGATGCGAGAGATCGGAGTAATAGGAATTTTGTTCTGACTGCTACAGATGTTGCTTCCTATTCATATATGAAGAATCTCGATACTCTCAATTTTGAGCCCGGATCAGATTACGAATATATGAATCCAACTTTTCAATTATTATACACAATCATTGAGAAGGCTTCAGGTATGCAGTTCGATACTTTTATGAAAAATAAAATCTTTCTACCGTGTGGTATGAATGAAACCACATATTTTGAGGCAGGAAAAGAGATTCCAAGAATGGCACATGGATATTTGTTAGATTCAACATCAAACAACTTTAGAGAATTTGATTTTGGAGAAGAGTCCTTTTTTGCGACTAAGGCTGATGGAGGCATTTATACTTCGACAAGAGAATTTGCAAAGTGGGAAATTGCATTAAGAGACAACAAACTTATCAGTGAGCAGATGAAAAACACCGCTCATTCTCCTAAAATATCCATTAAAGATATGCCATATACGTTCTACGGATATGGATGGTTTATAGAAGAAAAACCAGGTTATCCCGTTAAAGTGTTTCATACTGGTGATAATGGTGGCTTTCAGATATATGCAGGAAGATATCCTGACAATAAAATTCTCTATCTCATTTTTTCAAATAGAAATGACAGAGACAGAGAATTAACTATTTCAAAACTGGATAAAATATTAAAAGAAGCCGGATGGCTTGATACTACTTCCGACAGAAAATAGTGGGAGATGCCTGTGCTGCAGGTAATATTACTACATCACTAATATTGACATGCGCTGGAGCCTTAACGATATATAAAATCAAATCTGCAACATCTGAAGCATTCAATGGTTCAAATCCTTCATATACTGCTGCTGCTCGCTTTTCGTCTCCCTTGAAACGAACTTTTGAAAATTCTGTTTCAACTGCACCAGGACAAACCTGAGATACTTTTATGTTCTTCTGGATAAAATCCATCATCATGCCTTTTGATAGAGCATCAACTGCATATTTGGTCGCACAGTAAACATTACCGTTTGGATAAACACTCTTACCTGCAATTGAGCCTATGTTCACAATGTGCCCACCACCATGTTCAATCATTAAATTTGAAACTATCTTGCTAACATAGAGAAGTCCTTTGATATTTGTATCAATCATCCTTTCCCAATCATCAATGACACCCTCGTTCAAAGGGCTTAAACCTACAGCTAGACCAGCATTGTTAATCAATATGTCAATATGTTGCCACTCTTGTGGCAAATTGAGAAGATGCTTTTCAACCTGAGCCATTTCTCTAACATCAAAATTCAGTGGCAGTATATTTACTTCATATTTTTTAACCAGACGACTTGTTAGGGAATTTAACCTTTCAACTCTTCTGCCTGTAAGAATTAATCTGAACTTTTCTTTGGCAAACGCTTCAGCAACAGCCTCTCCTATTCCAGATGTTGCCCCTGTAATCAATATTGTTTTATGCATGATTTTAAAAATTTAGATCCATTATTCTTAGAAAATTACCTCCTAGTATTTTGTAAATATTCTCTTCAGTATAACCTCTTTTCACAAGTTCCTTTGTAATAACAGGAAGTTTATCAACCCCTTCAAGACCTTCGGGTGTAACTTCAATGCCATCAAAATCAGACCCAATACCAACACTGTCAACACCTACAAGTTTAACTACATGGTCAATGTGATCAACCACCTCTGTATATGAAGGTCTTTTTAATGCCATCATATCAGACAAAGCCTTTTTATATTCTGCTTCATACTTTTTGGGATTTTTTTTGAATTTTGTCTCTGCTACTTCAAAAGCATCACATAGAGGCCAAAATTTATCTGCATAATCCTTATTCAAAAAAGGAGGATAAAAATTAATTTGAATAACTCCGCCGTGTGCTGCTAAATCTTTGATCATCTGATCACTCATATTTCTTGGAAGATCAGCTATTGCTCTGCAACATGAATGAGTAGCTACAACAGGTTTTTTTGAATATTTTAAAACGTCATAGAAAGATTCGTCAGAAATATGAGAAACATCAATAATCATCCCCAACCTGTTCATCTCTTTCACAACTTTTTTACCAAAGGGACTTAGACCATGCCATTTCTTCTCGGGAGAACCACATGAATCACAAATATCATTGTTGCCTGCGTGAGTGAGAGTCATATAACGAACTCCCATATCATAAAAAAGTCTTAGTAAGGAAAGATCCTTTTGAATAGGAAGTCCGTTTTCCATACCAAAGAAAATAGCTCCCAATCCCCTTTTTTTCAATTCAAAAGCATCTTCGACGCTAAGTGCTGCAGCAACCTTGTCTTCATTTTGCTCAATAGCATCATAGCTTCTTGCAATAAGTTGCAGTGCCTTTCTTGTTGCAGCATCAGGATCAAGCTTATTGGATGTGTAAATAGCAAAAAAAATCGCATCTACTCCACCCTCTTTCATCCTTATAAAATCAAAATGTCCCTGGTCATTTCTTTTACCCATATCAACTCCCTCGTAGAGTTTTAATGGAGAATCACAATGAGAATCAAGGACAAAAGCATTTCTATGCAGTTTCTGGAAGTCCATATTACCTTTATTTATTTTTTATAAAGGTAATAAAAAACGAAGATTAGTATATCTTTTTGAAGTTTGAAATGGAATTGACCGATACATTATTTATGACCGGAGAACCCTTGTATTCAAGATGTGAACTTCCCGAGATCTCCGCCTCAAGTGTTTTTGAGACATTGACTACAGCCTTAGAAACACCACTTATGGTAATATAAGCCTCATTGGCAGCAAATTCAACGGCAATTAATTTTGAAGCTCCTGAAATCTGAGTTCTGATCTCCTCTCCACTACCTTTCAATTTCACTTCTGAAGAACCTGAAAGTTTCAGATCCAAACTGGCAATACTACCTTTAAAGTCCATCTTGGATGCTCCACTGCACTTTACTGAAAGTGTCGAAATTTCTTGATTCATAACTGCATTACTGGCTCCCGACAATTCGTAATCTGCAATATTTATTTTGCCTCTCATGGATACTGAAGAAGCACCACTTATTGAAATACGTGCACTTTCGCTCGTGATTTCAAGACCACAAATAGAAGCAGCACCACTGATCTGTCCCTTGAAATTCTGTGGAGTAAAATTAGACGAGGACGTTAATTTACAAGCTCCGGAAAGAGAAAGCCATGAAAGCTCATTTTTCATATTAATTTTAACTTTCACGGATTTGAGATTTTTTTTAAGAATTCTCGGCATCTTATCAGTTTCAATTTTAAGATTAAGCTGTCCCATTACTACCTTTATGTTAACATAATTCATAACTTCTCGGTCAGCAGTAACTACTACAGATTCTACAGGTGATTTTATAAGTTCAATGTCAAATACACTTGAGGCTGTTATTCCAGTAAAATCATCAGCCACAAAACTTTTTGTGATCTGTTGGGCAGAAGCAGCAACTGAAAAGAGTACTGCTATTAAAAAAAATATTGACTTTTTCATAAAAAATAATTAAATATATATATATCAATAAATAAACTTTTCTCTTACAAATCTCCATTAATTAGACGAAAATTATTTAAATTTGTTGCATTCGAATTAATTTTTAAATAAAGATATGAATAATTCCATTAACAATTTTCCTCTACCAGCAAATGAACCGGTACTGAAATATTTAAATGGCAGTCCGGAAAGGATTGCACTTGAGAAAGAACTTGAAAGACAAAGTTCAACTGTTGTTGAAATTCCTCTTATTATTGACGGGAAAGAGGTATTTACCGGGAACACTGCAGAAGTTGTCATGCCTCATAATCACTCACATACTCTTGCGGTATATCATAAAGCAGGAGAAAAAGAGGTTAAGATGGCAATCGTTGCTGCCATGAAGGCTCATGTTTTATGGAGTGAGGTAAACTGGGCAACAAGAGCGTCTATAATGTTAAAAATAGCAGAATTGCTGTCTACAAAATACAGGGCTACTATTAATGCTGCCACAATGCTTGGTCAAAGTAAAAACATATACCAGGCAGAGATTGATTCAGTTTGTGAAACTATTGATTTTTTTAGGTTTAACGTTGCTTTTGCAAATGAAATATACAAAAATCAGCCTATTTCAACTAACAGCCAAATAAACAGAATGGAATACAGACCTCTTGAAGGATTTGTATTCGCTGTCAGCCCTTTTAACTTTACATCAATAGCCTGCAATCTCAACATGTCTCCGGTACTTATGGGAAACACAACTCTGTGGAAACCAGCAACAACTGCTATCCTTTCAAATTACTGGCTCATGAAAATCTTCATGGAAGCAGGGTTACCTGCCGGCGTTGTAAATTTCCTNNTGGTAATGTTGTTCTTAATTCAAAAGACTTTGGCGGTCTCCATTTTACAGGTTCAAATGCTACTTTCAACTCTTTATGGCAACAAGTTGGAGAAAAACTGTCATCCTACAAATCTTATCCAAGACTAGTTGGAGAAACAGGTGGCAAAGATTATATTTTTGTCCACCCTTCTGCAGATGTTCATGAAGTTGCAACTGCAGCCTTTTGTGGAGCTTTCGAATTNNTAAGGACAAAAATGTTCTGCAGCTTCCAGAATGTATGTTCCACAATCACTATGGGGAAAAATTAAAAATGAAATGACAGTCCTGTCTGAGGAGGTGAAGATGGGAGATGTAAGAGATTCAGGAAATTTTATAAATGCAGTTATTGATGAAGCATCTTTTGACAACATCGTTTCATATATCGAATATGTAAAACAGTCAAATGATGCTGAAATTATTTTTGGAGGAACTTACAATAAATCTGTCGGATATTTTATTGCTCCTACATTGGTGCAAACTACAGATCCTCATTTTAAGAGCATGGAAGAAGAAATATTTGGTCCATTCCTTACCGTTTATGTTTACGATGACGATAAACTTGAGGAAGCTGCGGAATTGTGCAATACAACATCTCCATATGGTTTGACCGGTTCTGTTTTTGGTAAAGACAGAATAGAAGTTATGAAATTGTGTAGCAAATTAACCTATTCTGCAGGGAACTTCTACATAAATGACAAACCAACCGGAGCTGTAGTAGGTAAACAACCATTTGGAGGCTCGAGAGCTTCAGGAACCAACGACAAGGCAGGCAGCTTATTTAATCTTATCAGATGGATAAGTCCCAGAGCAATAAAAGAGACTCTTGTACCACCAACAGATATTTTTTATGATTAC
>DOVA01000166.1 GCA_003520315.1 Rikenellaceae bacterium
CGACGAGACACTGACTCTTGCCCAGATAATAAGAAATAACCGTGAGAGCGATCTCCAGCACAATCAGGAAGGTCAGGTTTCCCCATTAAGGAAGAAGGCAAACTTCCTTGAGTTCTGCGATGCCTTTGAGACCAACTATCAGAAGAAGGATGTCAGAATGGTTCATCTGGCAATAAAGGAGTTTAAGGCATATGCAAAAACTACTTATCTTTCCCCGCGCCAGGTTGATCCGGCGTTTGTTAAGGGTTACAGGGATTATCTTGTCAAAAAGTATAAGGGAGAAGGTCCAAATTCGACTTTCGCCAGGTTCAAGAAGATCCTATCTGCAGCTGTGGTCGAAGGTTTGTTTACTAAGAGCCCTGGGGAAAAGATAACCTGCAAGGTCCCCGTAGGAGTGCCAAAGGCAATACTTATGCCTGACGAAATCGTTGCCCTTTCAAAGGCATATTGCCCGAATCCAGAGGTGAAGAGAGCATATCTTCTTTCTCTCAACACAGGGCTTCGTTTCGTCGACATTGTAGATTTAAAATTTAAGCACATCACAAATGGACAGGTTAAGAAACCTCAGCAAAAAACGGGCAGGGAAGTGATCATTGACCTCAATCCAGCTGCGATAAAATTGATCGGGGACTTGAAAGAGCCTGAGGATTCAGTTTTCAACCTTCCTTCGTTTGAGGGAAGTGTAAAGACGGTCAGGAGTTGGGCGTCCAAGGCTGGAATCAAGAAGCATTTGACCTGGCATAGTGCCCGGCATAGCTTTGCAACCATACTGCTAATGTATAAGACTGACATTAAGACTGTTGGGAACCTGCTTGGACATTCTAAGTTGGAACATACTCAGAAATATACTCACATTGTGGATGCTCTAAAGTCCCAGGCTGTCAATACTTTGCCTGAGATAGATATCTGATAAAGTATCCACACATATCAATACCCATATGTCTAAAAGGGAAAAAAACAACTGCAAGGATGATTTTATAGAAAATCACTTTCCAACCATGATTAGTTTCTTGGTGCATTGGATGGAGATTGAGTGGGAGTTTGTGGAAACTAATGACATAGATTTCTATGGATCAAAAGACCACATAATAATACATAATGTTTCCGGATTTACCAGCCCAGGTTACCTGAGGAAACATTTTCTGATGCTATTCTGGGCGGACTATAGTACTTTTAAAATATCTATCGAAAAGGAAGATAAGGAAAGCAAAGTGAGGCTTTTGGAGAGCATTATAGGACAACTAGAAGATTATGAGTCATTTTTTTTGCGCGACGAAACCTATGATGGTAAAGTATATAAGATTTTCAAAAAGGGTTTGCCGATGGAAACTAACAAGAATCCAGAGAGGCAGTCTTGCCTGGTACCTGATTCAGTAATCTTTAAAGATTCAGAGGCCTTCGCAAAAGCATTGGGCAAAGCTATTGAAGAAATTAAGGGGTATCTATTTGGTGATCAGAAGTCTATTATTGAGTCAAATGTACCCGACCAGAAAGACTTTTTAACTTTCGAATATATTGGTTATAACAATGCCGATCAGGAGTATTTGACTGATCTATTTCTTAAATTGTGTGATGCTAAATTCCTAAAGAGTGAGGCCAACTCCATAATTGACTTCAAGCGGATTTTTTCAGGTAAAAACTTAAGAAGACAAATTGTCTGGAATGCCGATAATCAGGACTTATCATGTTTTGTCAAATGTTTGAAGAAATATAAGTTATTAAAGAGGCCGGGAGAATGTTGGAAAAAGGCCTGTCATTGTTTCGTTAACAAACAGAATTTACCATTTGGAATATCAGAATTAAGTAAAACTCAAGTTACTCCACGCCAAAAGGAGATAAGTGAAATAGTTTTTGATAGTATGCATGTAGCAGATCATAGGCTGAAACTCGGAAACTCAAAATAATCTTTTTCTCGATTCATTTTTTCTTTACAGGACTGCAAGTCCCAACCAGCTCAATTATTCAGTTTTTAAATGCCCACATTGACTCGGATATTCATTTGCCGAGTAATGTATAACATTCATTATCAGGTAAATTTGACCCGACCATTCATTGAGATGTCCATAAGGTGAGTGGCAAAACCTTAAACAATTTTTATATGGAAGACATTATTATCAGTAAGCTTGACAATCTCGAGCAACTAATCAGAGAGCAGAGCATTTTCCAAAAGGAGATGCTTACTTTCAATGAAGCCAGCAAGTATCTGGATGTATCACGAAGTCATTTATATAAAATGACTATGAACCGTGCAGTGCCACATTTTTGCCCGAATGGCAAGAAACTTTATTTCAATCGGGTAGAACTTAACTTATGGCTGCAAAGCAATAAGAAGGCAAGCCGCAAAGAATTAGAGGCGAAAGCTTCAAGCTACACTACAAAAAAGATCATGGTATGAGAGACACACAGTTATTCCAGGTCGCTGAAATATCCAGTGATTGGAACAGAGTCGAGAGAGTCGATCTTTCAAAAAAAGAAAACGTAAATCTGAGGTTTTCATTCTCAGATATTCTGCGGGATAGAGATATTGACCACCTGGTAGGCAGGAACAGGATGCTATCTTTTCTACGAATTTACGGCATCTTAACATCACAAAATAAGCTCAACCCCAAATCATACTGGACTAGATACTTCAGTACCAAAAACACTTCAACCAAATCCTCATTAAAAACTATTGAAGTTTCTTATCAATGTCTATGCATTTCAGGGGTAGGAATCCTTTTGCTCAGAAGGGCGATTGAAATGGTCAGAGAGAGGGGAGGGTCCCTTTAATTATTAATGTGATGCCCCCGGGTTACCGGGGGCATTTAATTTAATTCAAATAGATATGGAAAATATTTTAATTGAAGATCCAGGCAGCCCCGAAATTCAGGCTGCAATAATTAATCCAGAGGACATTGTTATCAGCCCTGTTAAAGGCGTTAGAAATGATCCCGAGCCACAGGATGAGGATGATCAACCATTGAATGCAGATAGTACTCTTAATACACCTATAATCTNNATAATTGAGCATGGGATGTATGATCTCCTGCCCAAAGTACTTAGAGAGGGCTCGGAGATATTCACATCCAGAAGGGAGAAAGACGTATTCCTTACGAGTGCCATCACTGTGCTTAGCGGTTGCTTGCCGACAGTTCACGGGATATACGACGGGAAAAGGGTGAATGCAAACCTGTTCAGTTTTATCATTGCACCTGCCGCAAGTGGGAAATCCGCCATTATCGGAGCCAAAGACCTTGGACAGAAAATACATAATGAAATGGTTAACCAAGCGGAGAGCGATGTATTAACAATCGGACCTTCCCCCCAGACTCGGCATAGGGTACTCTTTATACCAGGGAATATCAGTGCAGCAGCCATGATTTCTATTCTTCGGGATAATGATGGTGTTGGAGTTATCTGCGAGACCGAAGCCGACTCTATGGGCAACTGTTTAAAGCAGGACTGGGGCGGGTTCTCGGATTTGCTTCGTAAAGCTTTTCATCACGAGCATGTCAGCTATGCCAGAAAACAGGGGAATCAGTTTATTGAGATCCCACGTCCAAAGCTATCTGTATCACTGAGCGGAACACCAAGTCAGGTGAAAAGTATTGTCAGATCGATTGAGGATGGTCTTTTCAGCAGGTTCATCTTCTATATATTTAAAAGCCCACCGGTATGGCGAGATCCCTCACCGTCAGCAACCAAGGTCGCATATGAAACCCGTATGTCAGCATTACAGGATAATATCCAATCCGTATATGATCAGGCAAAAAAGAAAGAATACCTTTTTGATCTCCCTATAATCCAATGGTTGAAACTTAATAAGCAGTATTCTTCGGCTCTTAGCAAATCAACCACCTTTATCGGGGATGGGACAGCGAGTAGTGTATTCCGGCTTGGTTTGATCCACTTCAGAATTGCCATGATCTTGGCAACTCTGAGGTACTTTGAAGATCCAGATGAAGGCGATTTTATTGGCTGTACCGAGTATGATTATTCAATCGCAGAGTATTTATGCGACATCTATTTGCAGCACGGTCTGCTCGTATACAAAATTCTCACCAATCAGCTTAATACAGGTCTTGGAGACAATATTGAGAAATTCTATAAGGCGTTGCCGGCAGAACCATTCCAAAGGAAGGAAGCGGTGATTATTGGAGAAAAACTCAAAATGGCTGAGCGTACCATAAATAAGTATCTTAAAATCCTGAGAGACAATGGTTTTCTGAAACATGATGCACCGGGAAGCTCGTATGAATTAGTCACTCAGTAGCCGAAACATAAGCGTGCCGACCGTGCCGACGTGCCTAACCCCCTTATAAGCCTGAAATAGTGCATAATACAGGGTTCGGCATGCTCGGCACACTCGGCATGGGTGTTATTTCACCATTGCGTCTATGTGTGGCGGCTTGGTATGCAATTGCCTCTGGAGGCAGGATTACCAACTTCCATACCAGACAGTATTATTATATGAACCTTTGACCATATACATTTAAGGTATCGCCGAAGTCTTGAGGCATACCCAATTACCTATTGGAAATCATAATTTGAATTGTGCCCCCCCTTTCGTATTTTTGATGATGTCAATCAATCGACCATAATCCATGAATGGTACCACCACATTTCAAGCAATACTTAACTCATACAGATTAAATGCTTTTTCTGGGCGTGACATGGGGGATAAATTTGAAAGGTTAATGCAAGCCTACTTGCTTACCGATCCCCGATATGCATATAAATTTAAAAATGTATGGTTGTGGAGTCAGTTCCCTGGACGAACAGACCTGGGAGGATTTGATACAGGTATTGACTTGGTTGCACTTACGCAGGAGGGAGACTATTGGGCAATACAATGTAAATGCTTTCAGGAAAGTACGATAATCGACAAACCTGCCGTTGATTCATTCCTGTCTACTTCAAGCCGGCAGTTTGTTGGTCATGACCTTAAGACTGCAAGATTCGCTCATCGACTTTGGATATCAACGAGCAACAAATGGGGACCAAATGCCTCTGAAGCAATAAAAAATCAAAATCCTCCTGTTACCAGATTGAATCTGTTTGATCTTCAGGAGGCACCTGTAGATTGGGGAAAACTTGAAAAGGGGATTCATGGGGAACCCTCTCGATTGACCAAGAAAACTCTGCGACCACACCAAAAGGAAGCGCTTGAAAAGGCACACGAGTATTTTAAAACGGCTGACAGAGGTAAATTAATAATGGCCTGTGGAACTGGCAAGACATTTAACACATTACGCATAGCTGAGCATGAGACTGATGGGACGGGTTTTATTTTATTCCTCGTACCGTCAATAGCACTACTTGGTCAGATCTTAAAAGAATGGTCCGCTGAAGCCAACGAGCCAATAAATGCTGTTTGTATCTGTTCTGATCCCGAGGTATCCCGAAAGAGGAGTAGATTAGAAGACACCGATCTATTCAGTGTCGTAGACCTTGCCTTACCAGCTTCCACTAACG
>DOVA01000243.1 GCA_003520315.1 Rikenellaceae bacterium
AACTTTTGCAGGCGAACGGTTTATCTCGTCTGCCAGTACAAAATTTGCAAATATGGGACCTTTCTTTATCTGAAACTGTTCGCTTTTTTGACTGTAAATCTGTGTTCCAATTAAATCAGCAGGCAAAAGATCAGGAGTAAACTGTATTCTGTTGAATTTGGCATCCATTATAGATGCAAGAGTATTTATTGCCAATGTCTTCGCCAGACCGGGAACTCCTTCAAGTAGTATGTGTCCGTCGGCAAGAAGACCAATCAGAAGATTTTCTACTAAATGCTTTTGACCAACTATCACCTTGTTCATCTCAAGCGTGATCATATCTGTAAAAGCACTTTCCCGCTGAATCTTTTCGTTTAATTCTTTGATATTTACGGTTTCCATATTTATTGTTTTTGTATTTTTGTACTATAATTCACAAAATTAATCCAAATTTTAACCAATGCGTTTTTTTATATCAATTTCCTATAAAGGCACACGATACTGTGGCTGGCAGACACAACCGGAACAACTCTCGGTTCAGGAAGAGATTGAACGGGCATTAACTCTCCTTTTGGGAGAGAAATGTGAAGTAACCGGCGCAGGAAGAACAGATGCGGGAGTCCATGCAATTAACTATGTTGCACATTTTGACACAGACAATCCCTTACCTCTTCAGGATTCCGAGAGAGTGGTCTACAAAATGAATGCCATTCTCCCATCTGACATTGTTGTTCACGATATATGCAATGTCAGTCGAACTGCTCATGCACGTTATGATGCTATAGGCAGAAGTTACTGCTACTTCGTTCACACACGCAAAGATCCCTTTCTCCCTGACTTCTCGTATTATTTCCCCTACAAGGTGGACATATCAAAGATGAATGAAGCTGCAAAATACCTTATCGGAGAAAAGGATTTTACAACTATGGCAAAACTTCATTCAGATGTGAAAACTAATATTTGTAAAGTAACAGATGCTTTCTGGGAAGCAGGATCGCCAATAGGTGTTACTCCTCTTTTACCAACTGCATTTCAGGGAGTTTTGTCAGTAAGTCATGGTCAAAAATACGAAGATTCAGGAGCATTTTGCTTTTCAATTTCAGCCAATCGCTTTTTGCGAAACATGGTAAGAGCAATTGTAGGCTCTCTCCTCGAAGTAGGGCGTGGTAAGAACGAACCCGAATGGATTAGAGACATCTTACTTCAAAAAGACAGAAGTCTAGCGGGGAATTCTGTTCCTGCACATCCCCTTTTTCTAACCAAGATCGAATATCCCTATAGAACATTTTAATTGCTATTTTTATCGTATGCTTACCAATATTCAGAAAAAAGACATACGGGACACCAATTGCACAACAGACTGCATTTTGGTCTGCAGTTAAAAGAAATCTGGGAGCTTCAACAATTGATGTTACTAAACCCAAAAATTAACCCTGCGAGGGTGCCCGAGCAACTCTGGACACCCTCGCTTTTTATAAAATGTATATAAACTTAATTTTCCTATTTTTGCAGTAGAATTTATACAATGAAGTGGATAATATTGATAATTGCAGGATTGTGTGAAACAGGCTTTGCCTTCTGCCTAGGCAAGGCAAAAGAATCGTCAGGAATTATCTCTACATACTGGTACATAGGGTTTATAGCATTTTTGACTGTTAGTATGTTACTCCTTGTCAGAGCCGTCCAAGACTTACCAGTAGGTACTGCATATGCAGTCTGGACAGGTATCGGCGCAGTTGGAACAGTAATAGTTGGAATCCTCTTTTTCAAAGAACCCGCTGATTTTTGGAGACTTTTTTTTCTGACTACATTAATAATATCTATTGTCGGATTGAAATTTGTCTCGGAATAAGTACAACAATTTAATAGCACAAGATGTCATCTCATATTATCATAACTATCTGCATACTTTTGCTTATAGCATATATCTTTGACCTTACATCTTCAAAGACCCGGATTCCTTCTGTCATCTTGCTGCTGTTGCTTGGTTGGGGAGTGAAACAAATTACCCTATTACTCGGAATTCAGCTTCCTGATTTAAATTCTGTGCTGCCTGGTCTCGGGACTGTTGGGCTCGTACTAATAGTATTAGAAGGATCACTTGAGCTTGATCTCCAACGCTCCAAAGTATCTGTTATCACAAAATCCTTGTTTGGAGCGCTACTGCCAATGATAATAGTCGCATTAGGTATTGCCGTGCTGTTTCATCTTATTGGTGGTTTCCCATTTAGAACAGCTCTCCTTAACTCCGTTCCCTTTAGCATAATAAGCAGTGCAATTGCTATTCCAAGCGTTCGTGCATTGGATTCCTCGTTAAAAGAATTTGTTGTATATGAAAGTAGTTTTTCCGACATATTGGGGGTTCTGTTTTTTAACTTTATACTCACAAACGAGATAATTAACATCAATTCATTTGGAAATTTTACACTTCAGATATTACTGATGTTTGTAATCTCGCTGATAACAACTTTGGGTCTTTCTTTATTTTTGAGCAAAGTAAACCATCATATAAAATTTATTCCAATTATTTTAGTCATTCTTCTTGTATATATCGCTACACATGAATTTATGCTGCCCTCCCTCATCTTTATAATGATCTTTGGATTATTTCTTGGCAATATAGACAAAATAGACAAATATAAATGGAGCTCAATGTTTAAACCTGGGGAGTTGGCAAAAGAGATTAATAAATTTAAAGAGTTTGTAGGTGAAATTTCATTTCTTATAAGAGCTCTCTTTTTCATGTTATTTGGATATCTGATTAATACAGCAGATTTACTCAACCTTTCGAGTCTTTGCTGGGCAATAGCAATATTGGCATTAATAACTTTTATTAGGGCGGCTCAACTTAAAATAACATCTCAACCAATAAAACCTCTTATTTTTGTTGCTCCAAGAGGATTAATAACTATACTTCTTGTTTTGTCTATTCCTCCTGCCCTACAGATACCTGTCGCAGACTATCCACTTATGATACAGATCATAGTGCTTTCTTCTTTGATAATGATGTTGGGCCTTATGTTTAATTCTAAATCAAAAAATATTTAAAAAATTTAATTTTTGGATACATATTTCAATTTTTATTTCCATATTTGCGATTGAAAATACGACTGAAATGAATAACAGTTTCATATATACCTCATTCTGGTTTTTTTATTTCTATTTTAGAAATAAAGCGGGGCTTATATATGATGTAAACTGACAATACTAACTTATGTATATAGACCCCGCCGAACAAGCGGGGTTTTTTGTTTTTATACCAACCATGTTAAGAGATAACAGAAAAAATTACGAATCCAAAAAGGTAGCCATTCAGGGAATAAAGGGCTCTTTTCACGAAGTTGCAGCCTGCAGGTATTTTTCACAATGCCAACTTGACATTATTGAATGTGAGACATTTGAAGAAATAATATCTTCACTCTGCAATAGAAAAGCAAACTATGGGGTAATGGCAATTGAAAACACCGTTGCCGGAACAATACTCAGAAATTACGAACTTATAAGAGATAATCCGGTTAAAATAATAGGAGAAGAATATCTGAGGATTAAACAAAATCTACTCTCTTTACCAGGGCAGCAGCTGAAAGACATAAATCAAGTACACTCTCACCACATGGCAATTAGTCAGTGTCGCGAATTTTTTAAACAGTATCCATGGATTAAACTTGTGGAGTCTGTAGACACTGCTCAAAGTGCCAAGGAAATCAGATTGAATAACTTAAATGGCTTTGGAGCTATTGCAGGAGAGATGGCTGCTGAAATATATCAGCTTGAGGTTTTGGCATCAGGAATTGAGACCAACAAAAAAAATTATACCAGATTTCTGATAATTGCCAATAGTGATCTGAATGAAAAAAACACTGATAATAACGTGGGCTTTTATAAAACCACTAAAGCATCACTTTGTTTCAGCCTTCCTCATTCAAAAGGAAGTCTGGCTGGCGTTTTGACAATTCTTGCAGATAATGACATGAATCTTACAAAAATTCAGAGCTTGCCAATAATTGGAAAGGAATTTCAATACTTCTTCATAGTTGACGTAACATTTGAAAATTATTCTAATTATCAGAAGGGATTAAATGTGATTTCAAAACAGGTAATAGACCTTCAGATACTGGGAGAATATACTCATTCCATAGAATCATTGGAAAACATTCATAATTAAGCGATATGATAACACCTGCACAAAGAACTTCACTGGTCAATGAATATTATTTCTCTATTAAACTTAAGGAGATCGACCAAATGAACAGAGACGGGAAAAAAGTGATAAATCTTGGAATTGGCAGTCCTGACATGGCTGCCCCTCACGAAGCAATTGAAGCAATGGTCAATTCTGCAAGAACTTATGGGACTAACGGATATCAGAGTTACATCGGGATTCCTGAATTGCGAAATGCATTTTCAAAATGGTATAAACATTTTTTCAGAGTTGAACTAGATCCTGAAAAAGAGATCCTCCCACTTATGGGATCCAAAGAAGGTATCATGCATGTGTCGATGGCTTTTTTAAACCCCGGAGATAAAGTTTTAGTACCAAATCCTGGATACCCGACTTATAGCTCTATATCTCTAATGGTGGGTGCAGAGATTATACCATACAATCTTAAATACCAAAACTCTTGGGAGCCTGATTTTCAGGAGCTTGAAAATATAGAATTAAGCGGAGTGAAGTTGATGTGGGTTAACTATCCGAATATGCCAACAGGTAAACCGGCAAGTTATGAACTATATAAAAAACTTATCGATTTTGGTAAAAGACATGGAATTCTCATTTGTAATGACAATCCTTATAGTTTTATCCTCAATGACTATCCCATAAGTATTCTTGAAATTGAAGGAGCAAAAGAGACTGCCATTGAGCTTAATTCCATGAGCAAATCACACAATATGGCCGGATTTCGCATTGGAATGGTTGCAGGAGAAAGTAGGCTGATAAGTTACATTCTTCAAGTAAAAAGCAATATGGACAGTGGGATGTACAAACCTTTGCAAATAGCTGCTGCACAAGCACTGTCATGCAACGAAGATTGGTTCAATAGAATAAACGACGAGTACAAAAGAAGGAGAGAGCTCGTATGGCAAATATTTGAGGCAACCGGATCAACCTATGACAAGCGACAGAGTGGACTGTTTGTCTGGGCAAAAATTCCACAGGATTACGAAAACTCTTCTAACTTTTCCAATAAATATCTATATGAAAGTAGCGTATTCATTGCTCCTGGTTTTATTTTCGGAACAAATGGGGAAGGATTTGCCAGAATATCCCTATGCTGCAATATAGAGACTCTTAAAGAAGCTCTCAACAGAATCAAAAAAATTAGAAATTGATTTAACATGACAGTAACAATTATAGGCATCGGTCTGATAGGAGGTTCAGCTGCAATAGATCTCAGAAAAAGAGGTTTTGCTGCAACTATATTGGGAATTGACAATGACAAGATAAATGCCAACGCAGCATTATCATTAGGACTGGTAGACGAAATATGTACTCTGGAAGAGA